>PWKM01000264.1 GCA_003559755.1 Planctomycetota bacterium | reverse complement strand
TACCAGACAAAGAATCGCCTGCCTGCCCATGATCGCCTCCTGCTCTCTCCGGGGCGGTCCGGCCTGAGAACTCACCCCCGCTCCTAAACCTTCTTTCTGTATGCTATCCCCGGGCCCGGCGTCAGTCAAGGATGTCGCCCGCCCGATTCGCGCATCTGCCGCCCGGACAGGTCCGGGGCACGGGCGAGAGCATCGTGCAGGCACCGATCGGACCGCCGGATCCATAAACGGTTGATATTTTCTTCTTGCACCGGTTGCGGTGCCGAGCGATAATCTTTGCAATGAATGCGGTGATGGTGGTGGCTCATCCGGACGACGAGATCATCTGGGCGGGAGGGGTTCTTCTCCGGCACCCGGACTGGGACTGGACCGTCCTGTCGTTGTGCCGGGCCGACGACCCGGACCGCCGCCCGAAGTTCGAACGGGTCTGCCGGCGGCTCGGGGTGCGCGGCCTGATCTCGGACCTGGACGACGGCGACCCGCTCGGCGAAATCGACCCGGAGCGGGACATCGCCGGTCGAGTGATCGAGTCTCTCGGCTCCGCCGAATGGGACTGGTGTCTGACCCACGGACGAAACGGCGAGTACGGCCACCTCCGCCACCGCCAGGTCCACCAGGCGGTCGCCGCCCTCGTCGGCCGCGGAGACCTGTCGTGTCGTAGTCTGTGGACGTTCGCCTGTCAGGCGAACAGCCCGGCCGGACCGTGCCGGGCGGCGGAGTGGGCGGACATTCACGTCGCCCTCTCGCCGGCCGAACTGGCCGAGAAGAAGCGTATCGTCCGGGACGAATACGGATACCCGGAGGATGGATTCGAGGTGCGGGCCTGCGTATCGCCCGAGTGGTTCGCACGGATCAAAGGGCGGGCAGAAGACGGAGCGATCCTATGAAAGTCCTGTTGCTGTACGACTATCCGCCCAGCCCGGGCGGGCTGGCGACCCAGGGCGACCTGCTGCGGGAGGGGCTGGAGAAGATCGGCGTCGAGACCAGGCCGGCCCCGTTCGAGGGCGCCCAGGAGAAGGAGTGGTATTACCGCTGGTTCAAGCCCGACGTGGTGGTCGGCGTCGGCTGGTGGGGACACGTGCCCGATATCGTGCTGCACCCGATGCGGTTCGGCATGCCCGTCGTGCCCTGGCTGGTCGCCGACGGCTTTGTCGCCAACTACCACGAGGTGTTGAGCTCGCTTCCCCTGATGTTCGCCACCAGCGAGTGGGTGAAGGAGACCTACGCCCGCGACGGGGTGGACGTCGCGGCGATGAAGGTCGTGCCCATCGGATGCGACACCGACGTCTTTCGACCCATCCCCCGGTCCGACCCGCGGGTCAAGGCGGTCCGCGATTCGATGGGGGTCGGGCCGGACGAAAAGCTCATCCTGACCATCGGCGGCGACGCCGCCAGCAAGGGCGCCCAGGAGGTGATGCAGGCACTCGCCCTGATCGGGAAGGACTGCCCCAACTGGAAGTACGTGTGCAAGGTATGGCCCCAGGCCCGGACCGATCGACAGAACCGCGAGGACATGCAGATGGCCCGCCAGCTCGGGCTCGAGGACCGGATTATCTTTGCCAGCGGACGGTTCACCCGAAAGTTTGTCCCCTATCTGATGAACGCCTGTGACATCTACACCGCGCCCAGCCGGCTCGAGGGCTACGGCATGCCGATGATCGAGGCCCAGGCATGCGGAAAACCGGTCATCAGCGTGGCGGCGATGGGCATGCTCGATACGGTCAAGCACGGGCACACCGGCCTGCTCGCCCGGGTCGCCCAGGAGATTACCATCGCCGGGACCACCCTCACCCCCGACATGGGCTACCGCCGACGGAAGGACATCGCGTTCCCCCAGCCCAAAAAAGTGGCCGTCCGGGCCGACGTGAACGACCTCGCCGCATTCTTCAAACGGCTCCTGACCGAGGACGACACCTGCAAGAACATGGGGGCCGAAGGGCGGCGAAACGTGCAAGAGAACTTCCATTACATACAGGTCGCCGAGCGGGTGGCGAGCGAGCTCGCCGATGCGTTCGGCCTGCATGTCCCATAGGAACATCAACGATGAAGCCGATTGAAAAAATCCCCCTGAAAGACCTGGACGTCACCCCCGGCATCGGCCGGGCGGCCCGGGCCGCCAAGAAGGTGCTGCTCCACAACAACGCCGGGCCGTGTGACGACCTGCCCCGCACTGCCGCCTGGGGCTATCCCGAACCATACACGCGCGACCAGATGATCGTGGCGCTGGCGACCACCGTCATCCAGCATCGGATGCTGATGCGGGGGACGCGGCGGACGCTGGACGCACTGGCCGCCAACCAGTCCCGCCTGGGGCACATCCCGTCCTATGCACACGCGGCGGATAACCGGGGGGCGTCGGACACCACCCCCCTGTTCCTCGTCGGGCTCGCCGCGTATCGGCGGGCGGCGGGCCGGGCCGACTACCTCGATGACGCCGCACAGAAGTCGCTCACCTGGCTGGCCTACCAGAGCCCCGACGACAAGGTGGTGCTGGACCAGCAGCCGACGACCGACTGGCGCGACGAGCAATGGGTCCCCGGCTTCCCCCTGTTCCTCAACACCTGGCTGTACGCCGTGCTCCGCCTGTTCGACCGCCACGAACAGGCCGACATCCTGTACGACATCCTGAACGCGACGACCATGGAGTCGTTCGGGCCGGAGTACCACCAGGGCCTCGTGGTGCCCGATGAACCGTTCTATGCGCTGTGGGTGTTCAAGAGCTACGGATCGCGGCGGTTCGACCTGATCGGCAACTGCCTGGCCATCCTCACCGGGATCGCACCGCCCGACCGCGCCCGGGCCATCCTCGAGTACGTCGAGCAAAACGTCGACCTGATGCGTCAGACCGGCCAGCTCACACTGGAAAGCCCGCCGTGCCTGTTCCCGTACATCGGGCCTTTCGACCGCGATTGGCAGCCCCGCTACGAGCAGTACTGCCAGCCGGGACACTACCACAACGGCGGCGTGTGGCCGTTTACCGTGGGGTTCTATGTGGCGGCGCTGGTCGCCGTCGGATGGATGGACCGGGCCCACGCCCGGCTCAAGCATCTGGCGAAGCTGGTCAAGGCGGGTGTTGACCCGGAGCTCCACTATGGGTTCAACGAGTGGTTCAACGCCCGGACGGGCCTGCCCAGCGGGAACGACTGGCAATCGTGGTCCGCATCGATGTACCTGTATGCCGCCGCCTGTGTGGCCACCGGCACGACGCCGCTGTTCGACGAATGCCGCTCGCTCTCGCCCCGATGGGGGTAGGAGAGCGCGGGCGGGGCCTCGATCGGGCGCTCGCGGACAGGGCGGACTGCGGCCGCGCCCCGCCCCTCCTGTCGAAAAACAGTCTGCGCGGGCCGGAAAAGCTTGACCGGCGGGCACTCGCCACTATGATATGGGTCTCGATGCGGCAAGACATACGATAAGGAGACGACGCAGTGGTTGGAAAAGAGATACGGTTGGAGCGCATTCGCGACCGGGAGTCGGGGCGGATGACCATCATCCCGATGGACCACGGGACGACGGTCGGCCCGATCCCCGGGCTCGAGGATATGAAACAGACGGTGCAGATGGTCGTGGACGGCGGGGCGACCGCCATCATCCTCCACAAGGGGATCGTCGAGGCGGGCCACCGGGGCGGCGGCCGCGACGTCGGCCTGATCGTCCATCTGTCCGCCAGCACCTCGATGGGCCCCGACCCCAACGAAAAGGTCCCGGTTTGCACGGTGGAGGAGGCGATCCAGATCGGCGCCGACGCCGTGTCGATCCACGTGAACCTCGGGGCGGAGACCGAGCCGGACATGCTCGCTCATTTCGGCGAGGTGGCCGCCACCTGCCGGACCTGGGGGATGCCGCTGCTGGCGATGATGTACGCACGCGGCCCGACAATCGACAATCCCTACGATGTCAACCACGTGAAGCACGCAGCCCGCGTGGGGGCCGAGCTGGGGGCCGATGTCGTCAAGTGCGTCTATACCGGCAGCGCCGAGACGTTCAAGGAGGTCGTGGACGGATGCCCCGTCCCGATCGTCATCGCGGGCGGCGAGAAGATGGAGACGGACCGCGAGATTCTCGATATGGTCGCCGGATCGCTCGAAGCGGGCGGCATGGGCGTGTCCATCGGAAGGAACGTCTTCCAGCACGACCGGCCCGACCGGATCGTGACGGCCATCTCCCGGATGGTCCACGAGAACAAGTCGGCCGACGACGTGCTCGGCTGCCTCGAGACCGGCTGACCGCACCGCCCCTGCCGCGTTTCATCGCGGATGCCCCAGGGGCTTGACCGGCGGGAACGGGCGGCTATGATAGTCCACAGGACGCGGGAATGCCGCGGAACGGCACAATCCCCCGCAGCCATTACAGAACGCGACGCCGCCAGGGAGACAGATAAGTGAAATCGATCTGGGTACACGCCGACCCGTGGAGCCGCGACGTGGTGACCGCCGCACTGGAGAGCGGGGCCGACGCCGTCGTGGTGCCCAAAGGGTACACCGACCGCGCCCACGCACTGGGCCGGATCAAGACGGTCGCACCCGACGGAGACATCAAGCTGGGCGAGGACGCTGTCTTCGTCGAGGTGAACAGCAAGGCCGATGAACAGCGCGTGGCGAAGATGCCGCCCGAGCAGGTGGCGGTACTCCGCATGCGCGACTGGAAAGTCATCCCCATCGAGAACCTCATCGCCGAACGGGACAACCTGTTCGTCGAGGTCTCCGACGCCAAAGAAGCCAAACTGATGATCGAGACCCTGGAGAAAGGGGTGGACGGCGTCCTGCTCCGAAGCAGCAACATCGGCGTCATCAAACAGGCGGTGGCCGCGGTCAAGAGCATCTCCCGCCAACTGCCGCTGGTGACCGCGACGGTGACCGAGGTCAAGCAGCTCGGGATGGGCGACCGCGTATGCGTCGATACCTGCTCGAGGATGCAGCCGGGCGAGGGGATGCTCCTGGGGAACACCAGCGATGCGTTCCTGCTCGCCCATTCCGAGACCATCGAGTCGCCCTATGTGGCGACCCGGCCGTTCCGAGTCAACGCCGGCGCCCTGCACGCCTATCTGCTCGTGCCCGACGGCAAGACGAAATACCTGTCCGACCTGCGGATCGGGGACACGGTGATGGTGGTCAACAGCAAGGGCGAGACCCACGAGGTTTACGTCGGCCGGTGCAAGATCGAAAGGCGGCCGCTGCTGCTCATCCGGGCCGAGGCCGATGACGGCGAATCCGGCAAACGCCGGTTCGGCCTCGTCATGCAGAACGCCGAGACGGTCCGGGTCACCCAGCCGAACGGCAACGCGCTATCGGTCGCAGAGGCAAAGCCCGGCGACGAGGTTCTTGCACACCTTACCGAGGGCGGACGCCACTTCGGGATCAAGGTCAAGGAAACCCTGACCGAACGGTAAACCCGCCCATAGCCACCGCCTGGTCCGAGATGACCACCGGACCGCCCGACCACACTCTCTTGCCGGAAACCGCGCACCGCTTCCCGTTTGGATTTCGACGGGCCTGCCTTATAATTGAGGAAGCGACCATCTTTGTGGAGCGTGCCTCTATGAGTTCTCGACGTCTCGCGGTGTTGGCCCTTGTTTTCGCGGTTGTGGCGGGGGGCGCACCGTCCGCAGCCGGCGGGCCGGCCGCATTGCGCGACCGCCTGCGGCTCAACATCCCCGATTTCCCGGCAGCGGCCCGGATTGACCGGCTGGTCTCCGATGGGGCCTTCGCCCTGGATATCGGGCTCTCGCCGCCGGATATCAGCGTCGAGCAGGTGCTTCGTGAGCTGATGGCGATCGAGCAGTTGGCCGACGACGATGAGCCCGTGGCGGCCGCCGGAAAACTGCAAGACCTGCTCGACATGCACGGCAGCGTCCTCCTTCCCGTGTCGGAACACACATACGTCCCCGTCTGGCGATACGGGACCGTCCGCCTGTTGAACACGGGCGGCCGCCTGTTGCGGGCATACCGCCGGTCGTACGATGCCCCGGCCCGGGCCGCGCTGGAGGCGGCGAAGCGGGACCGGTCGCCGACGGCCCTCCTGGCCGTCGTCCGGCGGTACGGGGCGACCGAGCCGGGTGCCGAGGCGCTGAACGTCCTGGCCAGCATCGAACTGGAGGCGGGCCGGGCGGAGACCGCGGCCAACGCCTGCCGCAGACGGCTGATGCTCGGCCCGCCGGGCGAACAGCCGCCCGCCGTCGTCATCGCCAAGCTCGCCCAGGCACTGGCACTGTCGGAACAGAGGGCCGAGCTGGCCGACCTCGCCGATGCGGTGAACCAGCACATGGCCGACGCAACCGTGCAGCATCACGGCGGCGAGGCCCGCCTGGCAGACTACGTGTCGGCGCTGGCCCGTGACAGGCAGCCGGGAACCGGGCCGGCCCGCAGGGTCGGGCGGACGGCCGAGCGCACGGTGGAACCGGGCACCCTGCTCGGGCAGATCGACCTGCCGGTGCCGCCGCCGGCCCCCACCTGGACGCCCATCCGGCGGCCCCGCGCCGTGGAGGACCAACTCGAGATCGCGACGCCGGACCCGACGCTGCACCGCGACGTGATGTACGTCCAATCGCCCACTAAGCTGAGCGCGGTGGACGCCCTGACCGGCCGCGAGCGGTGGCAGACGCCCATCAACCGGGGGTTCCTCGACCAGGGCCGGCAGCCGCAGGTGGGCTGGGGACTTCGCCGCCCCGACATCGAAGCCCGGCCGCAGCACCTGCCCGGGGCGGTGGCCCCGGTGGTCCGCGAACCCACGGTCCTGTTCACCTTCCCGGTGGGGACGGTGCGGTACGAGGACCACGGCGACCGGCACGAGATGGTCGCCGGCCGCATGGACGCCCTGTCGATCAGCCCGGGCAGACAGGGCGCGATCCGGTGGTCGGCCAGCACCTACGAGGAGGCCCGACTCGAAACCGCCGAACGACGCCGGGCGCTGCGATTCGTCTCCCCGCCCACGATGGCGAACGAGACCATCGTCGTCGGGGCCCGATACGCGACCAGCGACGGCGACGGGTTCGTCCTCGGCTATGACTCGGTTACCGGCAGACGGCTGTGGCAGACGCATGTCGCCTCGACGACCTGGGCGGGCGAAGAGGTGGAGTCCGAGGCCGACCGGTCGCGCCCGATCGCCCACGGCGGACTCGTCTACTACGCCGGCGGACTGGGCACAGTGGCCGCACTCGACGCCATCGACGGGGCGCTGATGTGGCTGACCCGCTATCCCCGCGAGCAGGAGGCCGCCTGCCGCCTCGAGACGGTGGGCGAGCACACCGCCCGCGTCTCGCCCCCGCCCAACCCGCCGCTGGTCCAGGGCGAATTGCTCCTGGCGCTCCCCGAGGATTCGGACCACCTGCTGGCTCTGGACCGGCGGGACGGCAGCCCGCGCTGGATGCGGCCCCGGGGCGAGGCCGACAACGACTGGCTGTTCCTGCTCGCCGCCGACGACCGGCACGTGTTCGTGTCCGGGGCGACCGTCGCGTGCCTCGATGTCCGGTCCGGCCGGACTGTGTGGCGGTCGGTCCCGCTCGATGCGTTCCCCGCCGGGCGCGGCGTGGTCACGCCCGACCACGTGATGTGCCCCATCGAGGGCGGGATCGCCCTGATCGACATCCACGCCGAGGGGCGACTGGCGGAGTCGATCCGATGGCGGCGATGGCGGACAGACCACCACGACCAGCAGACCGTCCCCGCACGATCGGGCAACCTCACCATCCTGGGCGACCGACTGGTGGTCACCCGCAACGACTCGGTCAGCGTCTTCGCCGCAACGGACGCCGAGGACCGCTGGCGAAGGCACCTCGCTGAACAGCCCGACCATCCCGCCACTCTGATCAAGCTCGGGGCACTCCTGGAGAGCCGGCGCCAGTGGCAGGAATCGGCCGACGCATACCGGAATGCCATCCGCCGGAAACGGGCGGCCGAACGGGACGCCGAACCGGTTGTCGCCCGGTTGAGCGCCGTGCTCCAGCGGGCCGCCAGGCAGGCCGAGGCGGAGCAGGACTGGGCCGAGGCGGCTCAACTGTACGATGAGATCGCGTCACTCCATCCCGACGAACCGCCGGTGGCGGCCGGGATGCTGCTCAAGCGGGCCGAGATGCTGGTCAAACAGGGCGATCCGACCGGGGCGCTCGCGGCCCTGCAGAAAGGGCTGGCCGGCGACCACGATGTCCCGGTCCGAGTCTCGGAGAACCGGACGGTGACCGCCGGGGCGGCACTGTCCGCGATGGCCGCCGAGCTGATCTCGGCGCACGGCCGGGACCTGTACGCCGAGTACGAGGCCGAGGCGGAAGCCGCCCGCCCGGAGGACGTGACCGCTCAATATCCCAACAGCCGGGCCGCCGCCGAGCTCCGGCTGGACCGTGCCCGCGAGGCGATCGAGGCCCGCCGGTTCGAGACGGCGTCGGGCGAACTGTTCGCCGTCGAGCGGCTGTGCCCGGGCGTTCTGGAAGACGCGGCCGCGCAGGTCCGGCGAGACCTGTCCCGAGCGATCTCGGAGGATGCGGGCCGCCGCCACGTCGTCGCTCAGCCGCTGCTCGAGACGCTCTGGCAGGTCCCGACCGCCGAGGGCGGGCGGATCACCGCCGAGTCGGTCGCCGACGAGGGCCGGCCGCTCCACACCGGGAACCTCTACCTGGCAGACCGGGCGGGCATCCGCGCCCACGATGCCCTGTCGGGCGAGCTTCAGTGGCATACCGACGGCGGATGGCTGGGCGTCACGTTCAGCGAGGCAACAGTCGCACCCGCTGGAATGCCCCGGCCCGCCGTCGAGATCATCGAGGTCCTCGAAGACAATCCGGCCGAACGGGCCGGCGTGAAAGTGGGCGACCTGCTCATCGCGTTCGACGGGCACCGGCTGAAGAACACCGACGACCTGGCCCAAGCGGCCACGACCACCCCGCCGGGACACCGGATCGAGCTCGACCTGCTCCGGGCCCGGGAACATCAACCGGGCTGGCATCGGCTCACCATCCCGGTCACACTGGGCGAACGGCCGGAGCGCCTGGAGGGCCGGTCGGTCCGCCTCCCGCCGGAACGCTACGCCCGGATGGTCGGCATCGACGGCGACGTGGCCCTGGTCGACGTGGACCTGTCGGTCCAGTGGATCGACCGGGCGACGGGAGGGCTGATCCGCCGGAAGACGTTCGCCCCGCTGCCGGGCACGGCCGCCTCGCGGGGGATCGACGATCACCGCATCCTGTTCTTCCGCGGGCACCGACCGATGCTCGCCGAAGGCCACATCGTCGCCCCCACGCCGACCGGCGACCTGGTGTGCTTCGATCTCTCCGGTCGGGACCGCTGGGAAGTATCGTTGGGCGATCGGACCGTCCTGCGGATGGAAGCGAGCGGCGGACGCCTGTTCATCATCACGGGCGTGCCCGAGGAACCGCCCGACCCCGACAGAGTGCAGCGGGCCCGGCCCGACACGTTCTCCGCCGCCGAACTCCTCGTCCTCGACCTGTTCTCCGGGGCCGAACGGGTCCGCGAGCGGTTCGAGGGCAGAGCCCGGATCGGTGATTGCCACCTGGCCTCCGAATCGGGCCGGATGTATGTGGCGGTGCCCGGCCGGCTGAGGGCGTACCGGACCGATACCCCGGAGATGGTGTGGCAGGCCGACGACAACGCGATCGACGGCGATACGATCAGCGATATACGTCCTGCGGGCCGGAGGGTGCTCGCCCTGGTCGGCGGGCGCCGCGCGGTGGCTCTCGACGCGAGCACGGGCGAACCGGCGTGGAACGTCGAGCCCGGCGGGCGCCTCATCCGCCTGATCGTGGCCCACGGGCGGGTGATGATCCCCCACGAGCAGCGCGACCGGTACTCCGTGGCCGCGTACCACCTGGAACAGGGCCGCGAATTGTGGCACACGACCCTGGAAGAGGGCGTGCGGCTGCCCGGCTCCGACCCGGCACCGTCGGTCCCGTTCGCCGAGACACACAACGGGCTGCTGTTCCTGGGCCAGAACCTGACCACCCGGACGGGCGTGGCACGGACGCCGACCGTCACGGCGCTGCGGATTTCCGACGGCCGAAAGCTGCGGCAGGTTGGTCTGGAACGGGCGAACCGGTATAATCAATTACATGGTGGGAAGATCAGCGGCGGAGTGATCACACTGATCACCAGTAACGGCCTGACCGGCCTGTCGGCCGGCGAGCAGCCGTAGCCCCATCGGACAGAACGGAACCATTGGAGGCACCTGATGACGACTGAGAATTATAACGAACCGGATGCCGGAACGCCGGAGGCGGCCCCCGCTGCCGAGCCGACCGAGCGGGAGGATACGACGCAAACCGACCGTCGGACGATCGAGGCGTTCCAGGACAGCTTCAACCGCATCCGGGACGAGCTGCACAAGGTGATCGTCGGCCAGGACAAGGTCATCGAGGAGCTGCTGATCGCCATCTTCTCGCGGGGGCACGGCCTGCTGGTCGGCGTGCCCGGCCTGGCCAAGACGATGATGGTCAGCACCCTCGCCGATGCACTGTCCCTGTCTTTCCACCGCATACAGTTCACACCCGACCTGATGCCGAGCGACATCACGGGGACCGAGGTCATCCAACAGGACAAGGAGACCGGCCAGCGGCACTTCCGGTTCATGCCCGGGCCGCTGTTCGCACACGTCATCCTCGCCGACGAGATCAACCGCACCCCGCCGAAGACCCAGGCCGCCCTGCTCGAGGCGATGCAGGAGCGTCAGGTCACGGTGGGCGGCGAGAAGAATGCCCTGCCTGAACCGTTTTTCGTCCTGGCGACGCAGAACCCCATCGAGCAGGAGGGGACCTACCCGCTCCCCGAGGCCCAGCTCGACCGGTTCATGTTCCAGATACTGGTCGATTACCCGGAGGAGGAGGAGGAGTACGAAATCCTGCGCCTGACCACGGCCG
>PWKM01000265.1 GCA_003559755.1 Planctomycetota bacterium | reverse complement strand
GTGCTTCGAGGGCGCGCACCTTGTCCTCGATATCTGGATGGGTGTAGCGCATGGTCAGCGCCGGCTCGGAGTGGCGGGCGAGTTCCTGGTGGGTCTTCATGCTGACGGGCAGCCGCCCGATGTTGGTGATGTAGGTGTGCCGCAGGGCGTGGAAGTCGGCGTATCGCCCGGCAAATGGAATCCGGAAAAACCGGGATGATGTGTTGACATAAACCGTCCTGCGGCCTATAATCCTACTAAGCAGATAGGAGTAATAGGCATGAGCCGATGAAATTATCGACACGAACGCGATACGGTACGCGAGCGATGGCCGAACTGGCCAATTCCTACGGTGATGGGCCGGTGCCGGTGCATAAGCTCGCCGCCAAACAGAACCTGTCCGAGAAATATCTCGAACAGATTATGGCGCCGCTGAAGGCGGCCGGTCTGGTCAAGGCGGTGCGAGGGCCGGGCGGCGGATATGTCCTTGCCATGCCGCCCTCGCGTATCCGTCTGACGGATATCTTCTACGTGTTCGAGGGTTCCACCGCACCGGTCGATTGTATCGACGACCCGGAGACGTGCCCGCTGCACGGGGGCTGTCCCACGCGGCGGTTCTGGGGCGAGTTGAAGGTGGCAATCGACGGCGTCCTGGGCCGGTCGACGCTCCAGGACCTGCTGAATCGATGGGAGAAACACGAGAACAACCACGGGATCATGTACCAGATATAACCGGCACGAGGCAGGCCGACTCCCGGAGAAGCCAGGAGACAGCGTTGATGCAGGCAGCGGACGCAGCAAGAATCTATGACAGCATCACAGGGGCGGTCGGGAGTCCCCCGCTGTTTCGGCCGATCAAGACCGCCGCGGGGTCGGGCCGCCGGCGATCGATATGTGACGACCGGGCTGTCTGCAACCGGATAGGAGACTAACGTGGCGTGTGTCGTCCGCATGCATCGCGCCCCGCCCGGCCGGGGAGAGACATCGGAATCAATTCCAGTTTTTATTTTTGGCCTCAAATCCCAGCGCTGTGCTGGGAACAGTTCGATAACGGGCGGGCGGCAGCCCGCTCCCTGACCCACGTGTTGAGAGGAGGATGTGATGAAGAGTTATGAGAAGCAGTTCCGGCCGGTGGGCGAGAAAGAGGTGACCCGTGCGATCCTCGGTCGGTTCGCCGACCAACTGAACGAGTATGTCGAGAGCGACTGTGTGATCGTGGGCGCCGGGCCGGCGGGCCTGACGGCCGGACGCGATCTGGCCCGGGCCGGGGTCAAGGTGCTCATCGTCGAGCGGAACAACTACCTGGGCGGCGGGTTCTGGATCGGCGGCTACCTGATGAACAAGGTGACCGTGCGGGACCCGGCCCATCACGATCTCGATGAACTCGGGGTCCCCTGTGAAGAGGCCGAGCCGGGGCTGGGGCTGTATGTGGCTGACGGCCCGCACGCCTGCTCGAAGCTGATCGCCGCCGCCTGCGACGCCGGGGTCCGGTTCGCCAATATGACATCGTTCGAGGACGTCGTCCTGCGCGACGGTGGGCGAGTCGCCGGTGCGGTCATCAACTGGACGCCCGTCCAGGCGCTCCCCCGCCAGGTGACCTGTGTGGACCCGGTGGCCATCGAGAGCAAGCTGGTCATCGATGCGACCGGCCACGACGCCTTCGTCGCCCGGAAACTCGAGGAGCGCGGACTGCTCGATATCGCCGGGTTCGGGGCGATGCACGTCGAGCGGTCCGAGGACCTTGTCGTCCAGAATACCGGTCTAGTCTATCCCGGCCTGGTCGCCACCGGGATGGCGGTCAGCACCATCCACGGCCTGCCGAGGATGGGCCCGACGTTCGGGGCCATGCTCCTGTCCGGCCGGAAGGCGGCAGATGTCGCGCTGGCCGAGCTGGCCGGACAGCCGGATGCCGTCGCGTCGGACGCAGCCGGCCTCTGACGCAGGTTCGAGCGTGAATCGCCCAACGCCCGCCCGGCGGTCGGGATGGCTCGGCTGCGACGAGTCGGAAATCCTCGAGCGGCCGGAGCTGCTCGACCGACGACGGATCGCCGCGCTGGCCCCGTCCGGGTGACCGTCGCACTCGCTGCATCGGTGTGGCGGCAGTTGCCGCACTGCCGGTCGCTTTTCAGGGCTGACCGATAGCGCTTGGTGATTTGCACGATACATTCGGGCGGGGCGGCGGTTGGCCGGCCCCGCTCATTTTTTTGATCGCCGAGAAGCGGCATCAATCGAACGCATAGGAGTTGTGAGATGAGAGCGGTGTCGATGCTGTCGGGCGGGCTGGACAGTATCCTTGCCACCCGGCTTATCCTCGATCAGGGAATCGAGGTCTTCGCCTTGAACTCGGTCAGCATATTCTGCACCTGCACTCCCCGGGGCCGCGGCTGCTCGGCGGCTCGGACCGAGGCGGAACGGCTCGGCATCCCGCTCAAGACGGTGGACGCTTCACGGGAACTGCTCGAGCTCGCCAAGGCCCCGCCCCACGGGCACGGGAGCGGGATGAACCCCTGTATCGATTGCCGAATCAACTTGTTCCGCCGGGGCAAGCAGTATATGGAAGAGATCGGAGCGGCCTTCCTGGTGACCGGCGAGGTGCTGGGCGAACGCCCGATGTCACAACGGCGTGACGCGATGGCCTTGATCGAGAGGGAAGCGGGCCTGGAGGGCAGAATCGTCCGACCGCTCAGCGCCCGACTGCTCGAACCCAGCATCCCCGAGCGGGAAGGATGGATCGACCGCGCGGCGC
>PWKM01000092.1 GCA_003559755.1 Planctomycetota bacterium | reverse complement strand
GTCCCGGTACGAGTAGAAGCCCGCCAGCGCCGACGTCAGGAACTTCCCGCAGACCTGTGTCGGCTTGATGTTCGACTCCTCGATCTCGACGATGAGCCGCACCTGCCGATCCCGGACAATCAGGGCATCGACATCGCAGACCTTGTTTTCGAGCCCCTTTTGGTCGCCCATAAAAAGCGACACCCGATGATCTCCCCCACACGCCGTATCCAGGACCAGATGTGCCGGGGCACACCATTCCGTGAGCAGCTCGCCGACTCTCCTGTGCAACGGGCTGGCTGGTGCCATATCACTCCTTGCTCCGGCCGTAGAAAACGAGGGGCCTTCCCAGGGAAGCAAGAGTCTGGTACAGCCGGCCCTCTTGAGCAATACAGAACAAGACCCCGGACTCCGACAGGGCCGGTGCTGTGATCGAGCCGGTCTGTCAACCAGCATAGCACGCCACCGACCGGGAAGTAAAGTATTTTCCGTGTTTTGGGATGGTCCACTGCGTTTGTCGGCGAGGGGCTCTGCGCCGGTGTGCTCCCAAGCGATCACAATAACTCACTTGACGCCCCACTGGCCGCAATTATACTTATTCACGTTATTGAGCATCCGGCATGTGGAGTCAGAGCCAGGGTGAGGTGGCGATCATCCGGGCAATGGGCGCGTCGGGCTCGATGGTACCGGGCGACTTTCCTCGGTGTGTCAGGGAGTTGAAAATGTCGATGGGAACGCCGGACGACGGAGCACACGCAGGTGACGGGCAGGACGCCATTCAGCATGCCGCACGAGCCGCCCTCGAATATCGGGGCATATTGACGGCGGTGCGCCTTTTTTTGGGTGCTATTATGGGCTTTTTCGGGGCTGTGGCGATCTGGCATGCCATCGACCTGATGGAGGCGGGGTATGACATCGCCGTCGTTGGTTTGGTGGCGGGAGTGCTCGTTATTGTCACGGCGATCATCACCGCCATATGGCCGAGCCCCCGAACCCTCGCCCTGGGAGCCATTGCTTTCCTGGCCATCGCCGCCTGGTATATAACGCTGGTGGTGCTTACCGGCGGCGAGGCGATCGACCTTGCGATATGGGCCGTATGTACGACCGGCATCGCCATCTGCCTTCTCGCCGCGGTGCCTCGATTTTCCCGAATGGCGGACACCAAGCCGTCTGCCGAAACCCTCAAGCAACTGGCAGACATCGCGGACAGTATCCGGAAAGCGAAAGTCCAACAGGAGCCGGATATCTCCGAGTTCCAGACGTTCAAACAAGGCACCTGGCGGCTCCGGCTGACCGAACCGTTCGCCATCGCCGTCTCCACCCGGATAGGGGCCGACATGTTTTTTGTGTCGCCGGACGAACTCGATGTCGTGGACCATACGAAGCCGGGCAAAGACCCCAAGAGACGGAAGGTAACTCTACGTGTGAGGGGCATGAAATGGAAGGCGAAACTCCCGCGCTCCGATTTTCAGCGCCTGATGCAATGGAAGGGCGACGAGCAGCAAGAACCGCCGGCTGGCTCCCCAACGTCCAAGCAACAGCCGGAACAGCTTTGAATACCGCCGTCTGCGCCTTCGGTCCCTCGCGTGCCGACTGATGCCGGTCACGGGGGCGAATCCCCCGAGTCACCCACCCGCACGGCCAACGCACCAGCCGCTCTTCTGTTGTGCCACGGCCAGCGGGAGGCCCCGGCCCCTATTCCCGCGGCGGACTATGGCTCCATCGCCGAAAAGCGGTCTGCTCGCGCGTTTCCGCGGGTTCGGAGGCCCGGGGCCGTTGCATGCCCACCTGCGGCGGCTTAGAATGTGGGCAGGAGGAAAGGAGGGCTGACATTGGCCATATCCGGCTATGAAGCGAAGTATTACGAGCGGCTCGACGGCGGGCGCGTGCATTGCCATCTCTGCCCGCATGAGTGCAGAATCCAACCGGGCGGCCTGGGCATCTGCCGCCAGCGGGCGAACGAGGGCGGTACGCTGGTGAGCCGGAACTACGGCCGGATCACGTCGGCGTCGATGGACCCCATCGAGAAGAAGCCGCTCTATCACTTCCATCCTGGCTCGTCCATCCTGTCGCTCGGCACCAACGGGTGCAATTTCCAATGTCTGCACTGCCAGAACTGGACGATCAGCCAGCAGGAGGCGGAGACGCAGCCGCTCGAGCCGTCCCGGGCGGTTCGGCTGGCCTCCGATCACGGCTCGTTCGGCATCTCCTACACCTACAACGAGCCGTTCATCTGGTACGAGTACGTGCTCGATACGTCGAAGCTCGCCCGCGACGCCGGGCTGAAGAACGTGCTGGTCAGCAACGGGTTCGTCAACCCCGAGCCGCTGGCCGAGCTGCTCCCGTTCGTGGACGCGATGAACATCGACCTGAAGTCGATCCGCGACGAGTTCTACCGGGAGGTTTGCGGCGGACGAGTCGAGCCGGTGCTGGAGACGGCGAAGGCGGCGAACGAGTCGGTACACATCGAGGTCACCAACCTGATCATCCCCACCCACAACGACTCGGACGAGGACCTGACCGACCTCGCCAACTGGATTCGCGATCACCTCGGGGCCGACACCCCGGTCCACCTCTCGGCCTACCGGCCCTGCTACAAGCTGGACGCGCCGCCGACCGGCCCCGACACGATGCGGCGGGCCTACTGCATTTTCGCCGCCCGGCTGCACCACGTGTACGTGGGCAACATGATTCTGGAGAAGGGGGCCGACACGGTGTGCGGGGGCTGCGGGGCGGTCCTCATCCGGCGGCG
>PWKM01000271.1 GCA_003559755.1 Planctomycetota bacterium | reverse complement strand
GGCGTGGGGTGCTTGACTTCGCGACTGCCCGCCCCCATAATGACGCCCGACCACGCGACTCTTTTGGAGGTGTTTCCCGATGACGATTCAGTGCGAGAACCTGCAAGCGAACCTCGACCGGTGCAATTGCTCGTATGCCGGATGCAGCCGGAAGGGGAATTGCTGCGAATGTCTGCAATATCACCTGGCGATGAAGCAGTTGCCCGCCTGTTGTTTCCCCGATGACGCCGAGAGGACGTACGATCGCAGCTTCGGCAAGTTCATCGAGGTCTGGAGCGACCGCGTTTGACACAGGAAGGAGCACGCCGTGGCTGAGCGGAAGAACATTCTCGTCATCAACGCCGGCAGCTCGTCGGTCAAGTTCACCGTGTTCGACATGTCCGACGAGGAGCAACTGCTCAAGGGCCAGATCGAGCGGATCGGGCTGCCCGGCTGGAAGCTGGACCTGTCGATGGCCGGGGAGTCGGTCAGCGATCAGGGGCCGGAGACGATCGACCATCGAGCAGCGCTGGAGAAGATATTCGCCCACCTGCAGGGCAAGGGCCGGCCGCTCGAGAATCAGGAAGACCTGCTCGCCGTCGGCCACCGGGTGGTCCACGGCGGCGAACGGTTCTCCGCCCCGGTGGTGATCGACGAGGCGGTGAAGGCGGCCATCCGCGACCTGTTCAACCTGGCCCCGCTGCACAACCCGCCGAACTACGAGGGGATCGTCGGCTGTGAAGAACTGCTGCCCGGCGTCCCGATGGTCGCCGTGTTCGACACCGCCTTCCACTACACCGTCCGCAAACGCGGGTTCCTCTACGCGATCCCCTACGAGTTGTACGAGCAGGACGGCATCCGGCGGTACGGGTTCCACGGGACGTCCCATCGCTATGTTTCGCTCGAGGCGGCCCGTCTGCTGGGCCGGGAGGACGACCCGGGCCTGAAGATGATTACCTGCCATCTGGGCAACGGATGCAGCATGGCCGCCATCCGCGGGGGGCGTGTGGCCGATACCAGCATGGGGCTGACCCCGCTGGAGGGCCTGGTGATGGGCACCCGCTGCGGCGACATCGACCCGGCGATCATCTTCCACCTGATCCGCGAGAAGGGCATGACCCCCGATCAGATCGAGGAGATGCTGAACAAGCGCAGCGGGCTGTACGGGCTGGCCGGCCTGGGGACGGGCGACCTGCGCGAGATTCTGCCCGCCGCCGACCGCGGCTACGAGCGGGCACAATACGCGATCCACGTGTACGTCTTTCGGCTCAAGAAATACATCGGAGCGTACACCGCCGAGCTGCAGGGGCTCGACGCACTCGTGTTCACCGCGGGCGTCGGCGAGAACGCCGCCCGGATCAGGGCCGGCGCCTGTGAAGGGCTCCAGCAGTTGGGGATCGAGATCGACTCCGAGCGGAACCAGGCGAACGAACCCGTCATCAGCCCCGACGGCGCGGAAGTGACGGTGATGGTGATCCCGACCAACGAGGAGCTGATGATCGCCCGGGACACCAGGGACGCGGTCGGCACCGCCGGCTAGAGGCGGCCGGGAAGGCAAAAGCACCGACCATGCAGGCCGAATCGCCCGGGCTCCTGCCATCGGGAATTCGGGACCACAGACTGAACGGAGGACATATTGGCTGAGAAAAAGGCACTGGTGACCGGCGGGGCCGGGTTCATCGGCTCACACATCGCCGACGCACTGATCCAGCGCGGCTACAAGGTCGCCATCATCGACAACCTGTCCAGCGGCAAGGAGCAGAACCTCCCGCCCGACGCGACGTTCTACAAGACCGACATCCGCGACGACGAGGTGGCCGGCATCTTCCAGGAGGAACGGCCGCTGGCGCTGTTCCACCTGGCCGCCCAGATGGACGTGCGCAAGAGCGTCGAGGACCCCGCCTACGATGCCGATGTCAATGTCGGCGGGACCATCAACCTGCTCGAAGCGGGACGACAGGCCGGCCTCCAGAAAACCATCTACGCGGCGACCGGCGGGGCGATGTACGGCGAGCCGAAACACCTCCCCGCCGACGAGGGCACCCCCATCGAGCCGATCTGCCCGTACGGCGTCAGCAAGGCCACGGTCGAGCATTACCTGGCACTCTACCGGCGGCTCTACGGGATGTCGTTCACGTCGCTCCGGTTCCCGAACGTCTATGGCCCCCGCCAGGACCCGCACGGCGAGGCCGGGGTCGTCGCCATCTTCTCGCAGATCATGCTGCAAGGCGGACAGCCCAGGATTTTCGGCGACGGGACGAGCACCCGCGATTACGTCTATGTGGGCGACATCGTCGAGGCCAACATGCTGGCCCTGAAGGCCGGGGACGGCCAACGGCTCAACCTCGGCTGGGGCGAAGAGGTCCCCGTGCAGCGCATCTTCGACGGGGTCCGCGATGCCGTCGGCTGCGAGCTCGAGCCGGAATACGCGGAGGAGCGGCTGGGCGAGGTCGATCGCATCTGCCTCGACGCCTCGAAAGCCGCCGAGCGGCTCGGCTGGAAGCCGAAGGTGACCCTCGACGAGGGGCTGAACCGGGCAGTCGAGTTCTACCGGCGTCTGAACGAGGGCGAGATCACGCGATGAGCCGGGACCGCCCGGCGGACCGCCCCGCCGAGCCGCTCGCCGGCACACCAACCTGCGGTATCCTGCGATGGGCATCGAACGATTCTTCACGTCCGCCGCGCCGTCGGGCGAACGCCTGACGCTCTCGAAGGAGGAGAGCCATCACCTGCGCCGGGTCCGGCGGCTTCAACCGGGCGAT
>PWKM01000189.1 GCA_003559755.1 Planctomycetota bacterium | reverse complement strand
CCGCCGTTCGGGCGGTCGGCCCGCGGCTGGGCGGCGACATCACCCCGGCACTCATCGCCGAGGTGCGCAGCGCTCGCGAGATATTCGAGCGGGTCGCCGATGCGCTCAGCCCCCTGCCGCCCGGCCGCGCCCGGTCGCAGATCGCCCTGGACGAGAAGAACGAGAAGATCGTGCTGTTCGGCGGCGACGGGCTCGACCGCGTCCTGTCCGACCTGTGGGTCTATGACTGCCGGACGCGCACCTGGGAACAGCGGTTCCCGGAAGTGTCGCCGGAGCCGCGCGCCGGTCACATCCTCGCCTGGCTGCCGAAGTCGGAGAGGATCGTGCTCGCCGGCGGATACTCGCGCACGGGGCTGACCCAGGACATCTGGGCCTACGACGTTGCCGCCAACCGGTGGACGCTCCTGATGCAGGCCGATCCGGCCCAACACCAAGGCCCCAGCGTCAACGCACGCACCGTGCAGGTCGGCGCGGTCAACCAGGACGACGTGCTCGTCTGCCTGCACGGGAACGACGTATGGGCGGCCAAGATCGACCCCGCTGCCACGATCGACATCCCCGAGGAGAAGACGGTCGAGCCAGGCACCTACGTGTTCAACCCCATGTCGCCCGCCACCTGGGAGGAAGCGGCGGAACCGGACCCCGACGGGATGCGGCGGTTCATCGAGGACCTGCCGGCCAACCAGTGGACCGCGTTCAGCTTCCCGATGTATGCCCCCGGCGCCCGGAACCGATGGGGGACCTCCGCCTATGACACCGACCGCCATCAGTTCCTGTTCTGGGGAGGCGGGCACGCCACGAGCAAGGAGAACGACGTCGCCCACTTCAGCATCCGAGGCGGGTTCTGGACCATCGGCTACAACCCCGACGACCCCATCGAGCGGGTCTATGCCAGCCAACCGACTACGCTCAGCTTCAACGACCGGCCGCACGTACCCATGCACGCCTACAAGGCCTACTGCTACGACCCGACGGTCCGGATGATGATCTACCCTCCCTTCGCATACGACCCGCTGGCCCGCGACTGGATGCCGGAGCATCGTTATCCCGGCCTGCAGTGGCGCGGCGTGATGCACAGCTTGGTCGAGTCCACCCCCCGCGGCACTGTCGTGTATTCGAACCGGGGGCTTTACCGGCTGGACGCCGAGGCCGGCGAGTGGAAGCAACTGCCCTGGGACGGCCCCCAGATCCGCCGCATCTGGTGCGACGGGTCCGCCATGTGCTACGATTCGAAGCGAGACGCCCTGTGGACCGCCGACGCGAACAGCATCGTCCGTTATGATTTCGCCACCGGCACCTCGGAGCGGATCGAGGTGACCAAGCCGGAGGCGATCGGGAACTGGCTGCTCTGGCGCGAGCAGGTCTATCTGCCCAAGGCAGACCTCATTCTGCTGATGCGGCGGTTCGAGAAGCCCGACGGCACCCTCGCCAACATCGCGTGGAATCCGAACGACGGGAAGTACTACTGGGTCGATCTCCCCTTCGCCATCGACGGCGAGCAGGTGCAGTTCGACGGCCGCTTCGGCTGGCACGATGCGCTGGCATACGACCCCGTTCTCGACCTGGTCCTTCTCAACAACTCGCAAGCCCGCCGCGTCTGGGCGCTCCGGTTCGATCACACGGCACTCGAACTGGAGGAGGTCCGGGACGAGTAAGGCCTGTCCGGAGAAGGTGTCCGCCTGTGCCGGCCGGTGCGCCCGGAGCGGGGCAGCACAAAGCCGGGCGGCTCGACTCGCAGGTCGCGGGTGGGCGTCGTCGGCTCACTCCACCGGGAACCGGACGCCTCGGGACAGTTCCCTCTCCATGAACAGGTAGATCAGGTTGAACCTGCCGGACCACCCGTGCACCTTGGTGGCCGAGCTGCTGAACATACCGTCGAAATAGGCCAGATTGCAGCGGTACTCCGGGGCCTTCGGCTCGTAGCGGGCGGAGTAATAGAACATCGCATCCCGGAAGAACTGGCGGGCCAGGTCCCGGTATCTCTGCTCGCCGGTCTGCATGTAGAGGTAGGCCGTGGGGTTCCCCCAGAAGAAATTCCAGGGCGGGTTCCCGTATCGCAACGTGCCGGCCTCCCAGGCCTCCCTGTTCCACCCATAGGGCACCGCTGAGAACAGGTATTGCCCGTCCTCGGTTTCCTCACCGAGCTTGACGAACCGGTTGAGGAGGGCTTCGTCCACCATGTAGCGAAGGGTTTCGAGGACCTTCTCGTCGTTGGTGTAATGGTGGAGGCGGCAGATGGGCGAGAAGCTGTAGCCGTACATGAGAGGCGACATCCTCTCCGCCTCCTCGATACGGCGATGCTCGTACATGTCCTGGAAGGTCGATCGGAACATGCCTAGCGCCCAGTCGAGATACTTCTGGTCGCCGCTCACCTCGTAGGCGCCGAGGAAGTTTTCGATGCTCCATCCGTACATCCGCAGCTCGGCCCGTGGGTTTCCGTGTGTACGGGTGCCCTCGATCAGCGAGCTGTAGAACCCCCGCAGACCCTCCGCGCTCTGGACTGTCACCAGCCGGGCCATGGGGTCGCCGGTCAGCAGGTACCAGTAGCCAATGCCCCGGTTCCAGGAATGGCTTGGCCTGGACCGGTGGTGCCCCCCCGGTGTACGGTGATTATCGTTCTCGTAGTAGGTGAGATAGTTGGACCATCGTGCATACGGGCTGGTCCGCCCGCATTGGCCGGAATGGTTCTGGGCGATATCCTTGCGATGCCAGGCCATCGCGTCGGCGGCCGTGAAAAACTCGGGCTT
>PWKM01000279.1 GCA_003559755.1 Planctomycetota bacterium | reverse complement strand
CGGCTCCGCTTCCGGTTCAATTCCCGCCGGCGGATGATATCAGTTGTCGATGATGACCACGTCGCCCAGGCCGGCGTTCTCGGCGGCGAGCCAGTCGGTGTGCCATTCGTTGGTGGTGGAGGGGTCGAAATCGACGGTGTAGATTGCCAGGGGGCGGAAGCGTTGGAACAGGCGGATGGTCGAGAGAATATGGCCCCACTCCCTTGTCTGGCCGAAAGTGGGTGCCCCGTCTGACAGGAAGATCAGAGTGTCGGCATCTTCCAGCCACGCCCCCCGCTCGATGGCACACAGTGTACGGGTTGCTCGCGTGAGCGGCATCTCATACACATATTCGATGGCCTTCCGCCTGTCTCGGAACAGGCCGCGCGGATGCATCGCGGTGATGACAGCGCCAAAATCGACGATGTTGAAGTACACATCGGGCTTCAAGCCCTCCAGCGTCTCTTTGAGATTGCTCTTCAGCGAGTTGAACCGACGACCGCGCATCGAAGTTGACGTATCGACGACGAAGACGACCCGGTCGCTGTAAATCGGCAGGCCGTAGAACATGCCCAACTCCTCCGTGCGCATATCCTGTACCCTGAAGTTTCGCCGGAACTCCTCGGACTTTTCTCGGTCCACCACAAAAGTGTCGGATACCCGACGCCACCACGCGGCCCATTCTTCCGCCGAGTGGCCCCTCTGCTCACCTGCGATGGAGGAGAGCGCATAGATGAGGTCCAGCCGGAACCGGCCGGTCTCGTTGCTAAGGCGTCTCAGGAGAGCCGGGATGGCCCGATGGTCCGGGACGGCTGCCAGGCCGGCACAGACCTCAACCAGGACCGGCCATTCGCAGTTGCGCAACTGTGCGGCCAGATGCCTCGCCGATTCTTGGGAACCGATTCGCCGGATCGACCGCGCCGCCTCGACACGAACGCGGAGGTCGGGATGGGACAGCGCCTTGTGGAGGTGCGGCAGCGCCGCATCCTCATTCAGATGGCCCAGCGCTTCGACGCATATCACCATGCCAGGCGGAGTGAGCCGGTAGCGTGACAGGGACGGTTCTGGCTGAGTCACGCGGTCCCGCACGGTCGCGTTGGACCGCAGCACATCCTCCAGCCATTCCTCGTCGGCGTCCTGGCCGTTCAAGGCGAGATAGAGGAGCTTCGCTGCGTTTACCGACGGCGTGTCACGATCGACCCCCTTGATCGTATCCTGGAGATCGGTCAATTCCCCGTAGGCGGCCGCCATGATTGCCAGTTGGACCGTGACCGCATCTCGGTCCGCGTCAAAAAGGGATTCGGGAAGGTCGGCCAGCCGATGGCGGCGCTCGGCCTGGGTGACCAGGCGAGTCCGCCGTTCGTCATCAATATCATCGTCCTCCGCCATCCGCAATGTCCGGGCCGCGTGCAGGGCGCGATAGCGGGCCTCGGCACCGGCGAGCGCGATTGCGGCGGCGAGTCGGTGATCGCCCGCCTCGATCAGAGCTTCGACTGCCTGGGGGCTTCGGCTGTGCATCGAGGTGAGCAGCGCCGCCTTATGATACAACCCCGATTTTTCCGAGAACGCCCGGATCACCCGGAGCGCCGACTCTTCTTCCGAGTTCCTCGTGTTCCTCAAAAACGCACCGAATGCTGCGGTGGCGAGCATCGGCGAATCGGCCGTCAGCGCTGTCCGCGCCGCCTCCTCCTGCGAGCGTTCTATGCTGCGAATCAATTGCTCTTCATCCGCAGCAAGAGAAGACGAGGCAACGACAGTGCTGATGAGCACCAAAGCTCTTAGAGCAAATGCTCGTGTCTTCCACATCCTCAGTACCTCCTGATAAAGAAGCAGGCTGCAACACCTATGGATTGGCTATTTGCCATTCTAACGTCAATGTAGCACGAAAGTTCTATAAATTCCAGAGGAAAATTGAAAATGGTACTCGACAGCATTATCGGTCCGGATTGAGGTTTTCGATACCAACTTCTACTGGACTTCGGCATCGAATCCGGTATGATGAGTGTGTGGCCGGTAGTTATCAGAAAGGATAAACCGATGAAACGATATTCCCTTGTTCTCCTGTTGTCTGTGGCCCTTCTCTTCATAACCTTCGCGGCCTCCGGCGATGGCCTCGACGAGTTCCGCATCCAGCGGTCCGAGCCGTTCGAGTTCGCAGAGAAGCCGACGGTGACCCGTGACGGTGACCAGATAACCGTCCGTTTCAAGGCGGCCGCTTACTCTGATGTCACGATAGCAGTTGAGGACGGCACCGGCCGGATCGTGCGCCATCTGGCCAGCGGAGTGCTCGGCCCGAACGCGCCCAAGCCGTTCCAGCAGAATTCGCTCGAGCAGGAGATCGTCTGGGACGGCAAGGATGACACCGGGGTCTATATCGACGATAAGGACGCGCTGACGGTCCGCGTTTCGTTGGGCCTGAAGCCGCAGTTCGAACGGACCATGTTCTGGGTGCCCAAGCGTCGGGCCGCTGCCGCCCGCCCTCTTTTCGGGGCTACCGAGGAGGGGGTGTACGTTTACAACGGCGGGCAGGCGATGGACTCGCTGATCCTCTACGACCGCGACGGCCAGTACATACGGACGATCTATCCGTTCTCCCGCGACAAGGTCGACGACGCGGTCGGCCTGGTTCGGCACACCTATCCGGACGGCAAGAACCTGCCGATCAAGACGAACTTTCTGCAAAACACGATGCTCACCAGCGGCGACAACGGAGGCATCCTCGATCGCCTGTTCGAGGGCGTCGATGCCGACCGGCCAAGCACCTCGTACGGTGCGGCCCACTGGGCGATG
>PWKM01000216.1 GCA_003559755.1 Planctomycetota bacterium | reverse complement strand
TCGGGCGACTGGACGATGTCCATGTGGACGGCGAAGTCGTTGAAGTCGGGCAGCGTCCAGTCCATCACCTTCACTTCGAGCGGCACCTCGACGGGTTCGACGCCCTCGGCGGTGACGGTGACCTTGCCGCTGTAGGTGCCGGGCGGGGTGTCGGCCGGGACGGTGACGTTGATCCAGACGGGCTGGATGGCGGCCTCGGCGAGTTGGGGGACGCCGCTGTCCTGGAATGCGCCGTCCGGGTATCGGTAGAGGGGGACCGGGTCGAGCGGGGCGTCTTCGAGCGAATCGAAGGGGCCTTCGGGACCTCGGGTTCCTCTGGGCCGTCGCCCGTCCGGTCGTCCGTATCGCAGTTTGATCGCGTCGGCCGGGATGGCTCCGTTCTCGCCCTCGAGGGCGCCGGCTTCTGCGTTCAACTGATAGATCGGGTCCTCGTCACTGACGACGAACTGGCCGCTGAAGATGCCGTTGCGTACGCCGCTGATGCGGACCGGCTGGAGTGTGGCGAACGGGTCGGCGAAGCTTTCCGGGAACACGCGGGTAACGGTGGAGTGGTTCCACACGAGGAATCCGTGGCCGGGCATCGGGGCGGTGTTCGGGGTGACCTGGGCGCCGGGCAGCATGGTCAGTTCGGCCTTGTTCAGGCCGATGCGTGCCCAATGGCAGGTGTGGTGGAGTGACATGCCTCCACGATTCCGGCTCACGTAGAACTTGGGCAGGACGGGCGATCGGTGCACGGCGATGGCGAGCACGTTGATGCCTTCGCGCAGCTTGTTCGCCGGTATCCGGACGCCCTCGAGCGTGCGTACACGGTTGTCGATGCGTTCTTGTTCCGCCTCGGTACGACCCCGTCGTACCATGGCATAGCCGTCTTCGCAGAAGTATGCTTCCTCGGGGTAGGGTTCGGCGGATGCGTACAGGTCGAGTTCTCCCTCGGGCATGTAGGCCCGGCCGACCTCGACGCCGTTGATATAGGCGACCGCTCCGCCCCGGAAGCCGAGGTTGAGAGTCAGGTGGCCCACCCGGTTGGGGTGTTCCACCTTGAAGGTTCCGCGCATCAGGATCAGTTTCCAGTCGGAGTCGGCGGAGTTGTGGAGGATCGGGCCGCGGATGCGGGCCCAGGTGCTGTCGTCGAAGTCCGGCTGCATCCAGTCGGCGGACGTTCGGCGGGGCAGGCGAACAATATCCTCTTCATCGAGCGGCTGGACCCGGTATTTGTCTTCGGGCAGCGACCCGACATCCGGTCTGGCCCGGAACCAGCCGTGCCGGTTGGTCCCGATGATATCCGCCTGGATGCGCCCATGCACGATTTCGCCGTCGGGCAGGACCATGTCTTCCGTCTCGCGGACGGTCCGGACCCGCCAGTAGCTTTCGGTGTCGAGCACTTTCGTATGGCCGAGGCGACCGGCCCCGTACGCGGTAACCGGGAACAGCAGCAGCACGCAGACGGACATCAGGAGCAACTGGAACAGCAGCTTGATCGATCTCATTGATGCAATCTCCTCTTTTTCAGATCCTGCCTGTGGATCGCCTCGTTGAATGCCGGCCGGTGGTGATTTGGACGGGAGCGGGGACGGGCCGAACCACGTCTATCCTCGGCGAGATGGGGTGTGCCGGGCTCACGGACTCTCCGCCTTGTGCGGCCGATGTGGCACACCGGGGGGCGGTTATCCATTATCGTGCGGCCGGGGCCGGGCACGAGTTCGATGAACCGGCAACAATCTGTTTGGTCTAACGCGGTTCGCACTTCTTATGCGCATATTTCAATAGCCGGAAGGTCCAACATTCTTTGATAATAACCGGAGTTCGTTCGCAAGTCAAAGAAAAATGTTCAAAAGCAATGAGCCAAATATTCCGATTCATTTGACAAACGGAGAAAAACCGGCCAAAATAGTGGGCTGCCCCAGATGCTGTACGTCGTCGGTTGGTGGGTCGCATTTCGTCAGCCGGCGGATACTGGGCCAATGACTCCTTCGAATGGAGAACGAATTCTCGACAATACGGGCTTGTGTCCAGGTGCGGGTGCCTGTCGTGTGGTACGCTTCGGCGCTGGCAACCGGACAACGCTCCCGGTTTTTCTTACTGCTGGTTTGAGGGCCCTGTCCGGCGCTACGCGTGTGTGGCCGGCAATTCCATCATACTTTCATTGGTATTAGAACATACAGATGCGGGTCGCCATTGATATCACATCGCTCTTGAAACCCCGGCTGAGCGGGATCGGGGTTTATGAGCGTGCCTTGATCCGGTCGCTGGCGGAGCTGGATTCCGAGAGCCGGTACGATCTCTGCTATCGGCTGTCCCGCCGCAGGTCGCGGGAGTTTTTGCCGCCGCCGCCGGGGCCGAATTTCAGTTTTCGATGGTCGATACCGGTATTGAGCAGGTTTCGGTTCTCCGGGACTGATGTCTATCACGGTCCCGACGGCCGGATTCCCTCGGTGAGAGGGCCCGCTTTCGTAGCAACCATTCATGACATCGCTTCGGTGATCTCCGACGGGTTCAGCCCGGCCGGTTTTCGACGGAAGAAACGGGGGTACTATCGCCACTGCATCAGGAAAGCGTCGGCCATCATCACGCCTTCCCGGTCGGTGAAAGACGACCTCGTCGTGCATCTGGGTGCATCCGCCGACCGGATCAAGGTCATCCCGATGGCCCCAAACGATGGGCTGGGGCTGGTCGATCCCGACCAGGTTCAAGCGGTGTTGCGGAAATACGGGGTTGGCGGGCGCTACATCCTCACAGTGGGGCCACTAAGCATTCGCAAGAATACAGCCGCGCTGGTCCGCGCGTTCGCATCGGCCCGCCAGCAGCTCGGCTCGGACACCTGGCTGGTGATCATCGGTCGGCACGTGCAGCCCGACGAGACGCTCCGGACGATTTCCGAGAGCGGATGTGCAGACAGGATCGTATCGGTCCAGTACGTATCAGACCACGAGTTGTCGGCCTTTTACACCGGTGCCCATGCCTTCGCCTTCCCCAGTCTCTACGAGGGCTTCGGGATGCCGCCCATCGAGGCGATGACCTTCGGTGTGCCCGTGGTCGCCGCTGATACCGCAAGCATTCCGGAAACGGTGGGCGATGCGGCACTCCTGATCGACCCGCAGGACCCGAACGAGCTCAGCGAAGCCCTGGCACGTGTGTGCGATAATGAGGAGGAGCGGGATCGGCTGGTCCGGGCGGGGCATGAGCATGTCAAGCGTTTCAGTTGGGATCGAACCGTGGGCGAGACGCTCGACCTGTATCGTTCCGTGGCGAACGGTCATTGAGGCGGAGTGGCTGTGCGATGCCTTGCACATCCGCATCCTCGGAATGTTCCCGAGGATGGCTGAGGCGAAAATGTGCAAAGGCCAGCCCCACAATAAACCAGGCGATATGAGATCGCGCCTGATGGCGAAGAACACAATCAAGCTGGCTCATCGCGGCGACGGTCACCAAAGCAACGAAAAATAGGCCGGACAGTTCGGGCCTGGTTGGCGATGATCTGCCTTTTCGCTCGGAGCTCAACAAGCAGCCGAAAGCCACAAGCCATATGGTCGCCAGTGCGATGGCTCCGATCAGGCCCGTCTCTAAGAATGTTTGGATCAGATCATTATGGGCGTGCCAAGGTTCAAGGTGACCCGTTTGGTTGAACTCGAGTATATGCTGTTTGGCCGTTTCGTTTTGTTTGGTAGCGTTCCGAAACACTGCCGGGAAAGGGCCGTGCCCGACCAACAGCGTATGGCTTGACGAATCGCTCGCCAACGCAAGCGCGGCTCGCCAGTAACCGAGGCGGCTCTGGACAGTAATTGGGGAGCGGCGTTTCGGATTCAGTCCATACCACCCAAATGCCAGCAGCGGGACCATGACAAACGTCCAGACGCAAACCAACAATGCCTTCTTCTGGAACGGATAAGACCGCGCCCGGACCAGTAACACTGCGGGGACACACACCAGGGCGAAGACCAACAGGGCAGACCGTGTGCCGGTCATCAGAAGCAGTATTCCAGAGAGCAAAGCCCCGAACCCCAGCACCAGGGAAGCCCGGCGGTCATGCACCACCACCGCGGCTCCAAGGTACAAGCTGATCAGTTGAAGCGATTCCATTGCGTATACTGTGGGCAAGTTGCGTGAGCCAATAAATCGGCCATCGGGATCCCAACTGTCCACGGCGAACAAGACGCCCATCGCATCAAACAGAAAGAAGACGCCATATGCGCTCAACATCAACCACAGTAACCGACGCACCCATCGCTCCTCGCGCAGACCGAAGCCAAAAGCAAACACAACTGTCACGCCAAAGATCGAATTTCGGTTGATGTTGACATGGAGAATGTGGCTCATTTCGTCTGCCGCGTTTACCAGAAAAGACACGGTTGTCCCGACCAACAGAACAATCAATGCTGTCAGCATCACGTAACAAGCCCGTGATGAAGAGGTTCTGCACAGACTGCCGCGCAGCAAAAACAAAGCGCACACCCCCGCAGCCAATCCAATGGAACTCATGAAATGATAGTCGTCAAAAGGGATCGCCACCGCATACAGGATCAAGAGGGCCAGCAACATCCGATGTAATGCCCCTTCTCTCTCCCTTGCCCACAACGACATTTGTCCGTCCTTGCGGTCTCCGTCCCTCTTCCCAATGTAGGTCGCCATGCCTCCCGGCTCCGCAATGGTTATCACACCGCCCGCAGCGTCCTGTTGTCGATCGAACGTATGGACGTGCCGCAAACGGTATGCATCATACTGATATTGGTCCGCAGATTCTCAACAATGGCCGCCCCTTCGTCATTCGGCCCACGCCGGGGCCGTCTCCGGCCCGGCTCAACCCGACAATACGGCGTCCCGAAAACGGCAGAAGGCCTGATCCAACCCTTCCTGAAGTTCGGCAACCCGGCCGGACGAATTGCGACACAGTCCGGTCAGATATGACAATTCCTCGGTGCCCGCGAGGCCCAGCGGCTGGGGCTGTATTCCCAGTGCCGAGTAATGGTCCCGGAATTTGAACCCCTCCCCGCGGACTTTGCCCGAGAGCAGCATCCACGCGCTGGAGAGCCCCAGTGCATCCGCAGCGACCAGCCCGTGCAGGGACGATGAGATGACGAACCGGCATCGGGCAATATCCGCGAGCACAGATTCCGGTTTTCTTCGAACATTGATGACGGCGACGTCGGCTCCGAATCGCCTCCCATACTCCTCGATCCGGGGGTCATCCTGGTCCTCATAGTGGGGGACGAGCCCCAGTGTGACAGACACCCCCGGCCTGTCGGCGAGCAATCGCGGCGAGAGCAGGCCCGGGTCTCCCAGCGCGACATCCCCGGGCGCACCCGTCCTCTGCCGGGTGAACTCGCCACGGACCGCCAGAAAGGCGGCTCTATCGAAATGCCTGACGCGGTCGCACATCAGCCCGGAGCCGAGGATATAGCCCGGGTAATCCTGCGGCACCCGCTCCAGAATGCTGCCCATCAAGACAACCTCGGCGCGTGCGGCACGCCGATACACGGGCGTCAACCCGTAAGCTCGAAGCAGACGGGGCGCCAGCAAGTCCCCGAAATTGCGCTCACCGTCATGCCAGAAGGCGGAAACCCGGTTCCCGAGAAGTGTGCCGCGGATGCGACTGGGCACCGACGTCACCGCTCGTCTGGCTGCTATGGCGGCCGTATATAGTTTGCCGGGAATTCTCACGCGGTATCCGAATGCAAGAACGGCCCTTTTGTTCGCACCACCCCGTCTCTCCGAAATCTACCAGGTCGCCCGGTCAGACCGGTCAGGGGGGAAGCAGTTGCAATTTTCGTCATGTATGGTCAAATATCGTATCATCTGCAAGGATGCAGAGAGCACATTAAAGCGACAATAGGGACTCCCGAAAGTATGAGGATAGGCAAACCGAGAATCTGTGCGGAGGCCGACGGAGGCCTTTCCTATCGGGCTGAGATCGAATCGGAAGACGGCCGCCGGGACCTGTGGTTTCGGGTCGAAGCCGGGTTCGGCGACCTGGTAACAGATTCATGCGATGCTCCGCTGGTCGGGCTGCTCATCCCGGCGATGGCGAACGGCGAGGATATCCACATCTCCGGGGCGATCTCCGAGCGCTTATACTACAACCTTTCCGCCCCCTGTCAAAGCATATTCCGTCACGTCATCCCATCCTTGCGGCAGATCAGCATCCGGCCCTCCGAACTGCTGTCCGAGCGCAAACCGGCACCGGGAGTGGCCGCCGGCTTCACCGGCGGTATCGATTCCTTCTGCGTGCTGGCCGACCACCATTACTCGGCCGACTGCCCGGATGGCTTCCGGCCGACCCACCTGGTGTTCAACAACGTCGGATCGCACGGGCACGGAGCAGAGGGGGCCGCTCTGTTCGAGGAGCGGTATGCCCGCCTGGCCCCGATCGCAGAACGTAACGGCCTGCCGCTGGTCAAGGTGGATTCCAATCTGGACTCGTTTTACCGGGAGGGGCTGGACTTTCTGCAGACACACACCCCCCGGCTTCTCTCGGCGGCACTCCTGCTCCAGCGTGGGATCGGGCGCTATCTGTCGGCCTCGACGTTCAACTACTCCGATGTATATGTCGGCCCCGCCCTCGGTATGGGCTTCACCGAACCGATCACCCTGCCCCTTCTCTCGACCGAAGTGATCGACCTGCTCTCGATCGGGCACATCTATACCCGCCCCGAGAAGACAGTCAAGGTGGCCGAAATCCCCGACTCCTACGAGGTCCTGGACGTCTGCGTGAGAAGCGGGAGCAGGAATTGCTCACAATGCAAAGAATGCCTGCGAACGCTCATCACCCTCGACATCGCCGGCCTGCTGGACCGTTATGCGGATCGGTTTTATCTCGATCACTATCTCGCCAACCGGAACAAGATGCTGGCTCGGTTCCTTCAAAAAAGACGGGGGCGCGGGAGGTTGAGGCGCGAAATGCTCGAGTTCGCCAAACAATCCAACTGGAAAATGCCCCTGTCGGCCCGCCTGAACGCATACCGATATCGAACCGAGAAAGCAGTCCGTAACAAACTGCATCGGGTGAAGAAACTCGTCGTATCCCGGCAAGAAGAGAATCGGAAATAGCGTATGACATCGGAATGCGGGAGGCCTGCCGCCGACGGTTCTGAAGGGATCCAATGAAAATCGGCAAACCGGGAATTACGGTCGAAAACAATACCGTCGTCTATCGGACCGAGGTCGAATCAGCGGACGGCCGCCGGGACCTGTGGTTCCGGGTTGACGCGAAGTACGCCGACCTGGTGACGGATTCCTGCGACCCCGCACTCCTGGGCCTGCTCATGCCCGCAATGGCGAACGGCAAGGATATGCACCTGTCCGGGCCGATCTCCGAGCGATTATACTACAACCTCTCCGGCCCCTGCCAGAATGCGTTCAGGATCGTCATCCCGACGTTGCAGCAGATCAGCATCCGGCCCTCCGAACTGCTGTCCCAGGGCAAGCCGGCGCCGGGGGTGGCGACCGGTTTCAGCGGCGGGATCGACTCCTTCTGCGTACTCGCCGACCACTTCTATTCGCCCGATTGTCCACCGGGCTTCCGGCCGACCCACCTGGTGTTCAACAACGTCGGATCGCACGGGCACGGGGCCGATGGCGAACGCATTTTCAAGGGCCGGTATAACCGGCTCGCGCCGTTCGTCGAACGCATCGGGCTGCCTTTTGTTGCGCTCGGCTCGAACCTCGACTCGTTTTACATCGAGGAGTTGCATTTCACACGAACTCATACGCCCCGCAACATCGCAGCGGCACTGCTGCTGCAGGGCGGGATCGGACGCTATCTGTCCGCGTCTTCGACCGATTACCGGGCGGCCGCTCTCTACGAGTCACAGTATATCGCCTCCAGCGAGTCAATACTCATCCCGCTGCTCGCGTCCGAATCTATGGACATCCTCTCGGTCGGGCATGAATACCGCCGCGTCGATAAAACACTCAAAGTGGCCGACATCCCCGATTCCTACGAGGTGCTCGACGTTTGTGTGAGAGAAGGAGACCGGAACTGTACCGATTGCAAGAAGTGCCTGCGGACAACAATCGCCCTCGACATCGCCGGCCGCCTGGACAATTATTCGGAGCGTTTTGACCTGGCTCGATATCGCGCCCAAAGAAACAAGCTCCTCTCTCGATTCCTTCGCAAAAAAACCGGGCGGGGGATACTGCGCGGCGAAGTCCGCGCTCTGGCAAAAGAATACGGGTGGCGTGTACCGCTGCCCGCCCGGCTGAGAACCTGGCTCTACAAAGCCGCGTATCCGGTCAGATACCTGCATAAACTCCTGAAACGCACAGCGAAAAAAATACTGCGAAAAGACAACCGACCGCGAGGATGAACTCGGCAGCGGGCACTCGACCGACTGCCGCACCCCGGACGGAGAAACCCATGAGAATCAGCAGGCCGGAAATCTCGCGCGAAGAGAACACCGTCGTCTATCGGACCGAGGTCGAATCGGAAGACGGCAGCAGGGACCTGTGGTTCCGGGTCGATGCCGGGTTCGGCGACCTGATCACAGACACATCCGACGCCCCCCTGGTCGGACTGCTCATCCCGGCGATGGCGGCCGGCGAGGATATCCACCTGGCGGGGACCCTCTCCGAGAGGTTGTACTACAACCTGTCCGCCCCGTATCAAGCCCTGCTCCAACATATTTTCCCCGCATTGCAGAAGATCGAAATCCGTCCGGAACGGCTCCGGGCGGAGCACGGCCGGGCGCCGGGCGTGGCGACCGGTTTCAGCGGGGGGATCGACTCCTTCTGCGTGCTCGCCGACCATCACTATGCGCCCGACTGCCCCGAGAGCTTCCGGCTGACCCACCTGGTGTTCAACAACGTCGGATCGCACGGACCGGGCGAACAGGGCAAACGCCTTTTCAAAATACGGTCTGACCGGCTCGCTCCGAAAGTCGAACGCATGGGGCTGCCGTTTGTCCTGGTGGACTCGAACCTGGACTCCTTTTATGGAGAGGGGCTGACCTTCGCCAAAACACACACTCCGCGCAGCATCGCTGTCGCGCTCCTGCTGCAACAGGGGATCGGGCGCTATATGTATGCAGCCGCACATACGCTCGGCCATACAAGTGTGGGGCCCGACTCCGGAATATCTCGGGCGGACCCGATCTGCTTGCCCCTGCTTTCGACCGAGGTACAAGAGATTATGCCGGGCGGCGAGATTTATCCCCGGGTGGAGAAGTCGTTCAAAATCGCAGAAATCCCAGACTCCTATGACACCCTCGATGTATGCGTGCAAGACGAGGATATCAATTGCTCCCGGTGCAGAAAGTGCACCTTGTCAATGGCCCCCCTCGACGCCGCCGGCCTGCTGGACCGCTATTCCTCCCAGTTTCACGTGGATGCATATCGCGCCAATCGGTACCGGCTCCTCGCGCGAGCTCTGGAAAAGCCCAAACCGGGGCCGCTTCGCCGGGATATTGTTCGGTACATCAAGGGGGAATACGGCTGGAGGTTCCGCCTGTTATTGCCGCTCAGTATGTGGAAATATCGAGCCGCCAAGAGGATCAGAAGGCCGCTTGGCCGACTCGCCAGGCGAATCCTGCACACACTGGGCAGAGAGCGCAAACCCCCGGAGTGATGGGCGATGGGCGCCATCCCGAACCCGGCGCCCTGTGATGGCTCCCCAAAACGAGAGCAGCTCGCCTGGTCAGCCGGCCGCACCCGGCGGCTGAACCTCGAGGCAATCCCGACACATCCCGCTTACCTGCAGATGCCGCCTGTCGGTCCGGCCGAAGGACATCACCTCGGGGGGCAGCTCGATTCGGTCCACCTCATCGCTGTAGAAATCAAAGATGGCGCCGCAGTCGGAGCAGACATAATGGTGGTGGGGTTCGACATCCCCGTCGAACCGGAACCGGTCGCTGGAGATGGGCAGGCGGAAGACCAGCCCCTCGTCCTCCAACCAATAGAGGATGCGATAGACGGTATCCAGCGAGATATTGGGAATGCGTTCCCGAACCCGCTCGAACACGACATCCGCGGGGGGATGATCGTCGCAGCCGAGGAGAACCCGAAAGACCTCGGTCCGTTGGGGAGTGATCCGCAGCCCGCGGCTGGCACACCGCTCGCGGAACTCTTCCAGCCGTTGTTTCTGCTCTTCGTCGCTCAGCACGTCAGGTCCTCCCTCACCAAGCAGTTATTAGATAAAAAACAATACCGGGGCGGGCTGCGGCTGTCAACAGCCGCCATCAAAACCGCCGGAAACGCGCCGGCACATCGCCCCCCTTGCGGAGGCGGGTTCGCGCCCGGATGACGGCGCGGCCTCTTGCGTGTTGCCCGGCGGGAAGTATAATGAAAATCCGATTCAGCATTCCCGCCCGGCACGCGGGCAACGCGGGCGGAACGGGCACCTCGCGGCGCCCTGCGGCATCGACGGAACGACGGCCAGAGTGGCGGAATTGGCAGACGCGCGGGATTCAAAATCCCGTGCCGTATATCCGCAACCGCCTGATATGACGATGCTTATGGAAGTTCACAAGCCCGACTGTGCCGCCTGCTGTGTCATGCGTTGTGCCGCAAACGATGCCCTGGCGGGGCTTGTGAAGGCCGGGAAAAGCCGCTGGCCGGGCCTGACCAAGGCCGGTCAAGGGGACACTGGAGAGGGCAGGAGGGGCGCCGATGGATAAACTTGAACGGGAAACGGAACGAATCAAGCGGCGAGCGGAGGCCGGCAAGGTGTCGGGAACGAAGCGCGGGGGGAGTCATGGTCAAGGCATGTCATCAAGAAGATGGCATAAGTTGGTGGCTTCTGTGTTGAATGTGTTCGGGGGGCTTTCGTGGGTGGGCGGCCTGCTGTGGATCGGGCTTGTTGTCGCCGGTGTTTTCATAGATGCAGGCGTTTCGCCTGAAGCAGCATATTTCGCTGTGGTGGGGATTGCGGCCTGGGCAGGGTTATCCGGCGCGTTTTTGTTCGGGTTCGCTTCGATTATCACGCTACTTGTTGACCTGCGAACGTTTGCCGAGAGAGAGGCAGGATAGCCGAAAATGGCAAGGTTGCTGATAAAAAACGCTGGGCGGCGGCGGAGCGTGGAGCATGACGCTCGAGGCCCTGGGCTGTTTGACTTTGGCGGGCCGTT
>PWKM01000096.1 GCA_003559755.1 Planctomycetota bacterium | reverse complement strand
CGATCTATGCCGGCCTGGCCTGCCTGCTCGTTCTGCTGGCCGGGGTCGAGGCCCACGGTACGATTCGGCTGCGCTCGCCTGCCGCGGAATTCGCCCTGTTTCTCGGCCATTACGACATCCACGAGGCCGTCGCCGAATTGAAGCGAGAAGCGACCTATTCCCACGAGGCGACCCAGGCCATCAACGAGCTGCCCCCGGACTCGCTCACTCTGTTTTACGGCGAGGCGCGAACCTTATACTGCGAACGCGACGTGATCGCACCGACGGTGTTCGACGAGAATCTGCTGGACGACCTCATCCGAGCCGCGACATCGCCCGGCGACCTGCGCGACCGGCTCGAAGCCAAAGGGATCACCCACATTTACGTCAACCTCCCGGACCTCTATCGCCTGCAATGGAGTTATGCGTTCGAATATGACGGCCGTATCTGGCACGGGTACTGCACGCTCGAGGACACGGAAGAAGTGCGCGGACTGTTCAGAGCGTTCCTGGCCGATCACTGCCGCCTTGTTTATCCCTCCGATCTGCCCGACCGATATGCGGAGTATGTCCGGGATGAGTTTGTCCGGGTCATGCACAGCCACCAGCGAGATCGTCCCCCGCACGAACCGGCGCACCTGCCCCGGCACCTGCTCATTGACGTTCCCGAGCAACTGCTGCCGGAAGGGGAATGGGCGGCCCCAAGACTCCCAAGGCAACTATCGCCGGAGGCGTTTCATACGGTCTGGCGCAACCTGCAATTCGTACTTTTCGAAATCGGTGGCTGACGCCCCAATCGCAAAGCTCCGCCTCTCGCGTATAATGACGACATGAGCGTGACCGACAAATTCATGTGCAGCGGGCGTCCATATGATCCGCCCGCTCAAGATCAAGACGCCGTCGCCGTCCTGATGAGCGGCGGCACCGACAGCAGCGTGACGGCGGCCAAGCTGAAAGCGCCCGGCAGACCCGTGGTCGGCGTCACCATGTTGATCCCCAGCGCCCTCGGGCCGAACTGTGGTGGAGCACAACTCCGTGCGTGCTGCGGGCAGGGTGCCTCGCAGGTCGCCCACGACCTCGGCATTCCGCATTATTTCGTGGACGTTCGAGAGGAATTTCAGAGCCGGATCATCGATCGCTTTCGGGATGAGTATCGGCAAGGACGAACCCCCAGCCCGTGCATCGACTGCAATACGTTCATCAAGTTCGGTGTGGTCATGGACCTGATCCGGGATGGACTCGGGATCGAGCGGGTGGCGACCGGCCACTACGCGCGTATCGCGATGGGGGAGGGCGGGCCACGTCTTTTCGCGGTCCCGCACCGTAAGGATCAGAGCTATTTCCTCTACGGTATTCGTCGGGACCGGCTCCACCGAATCACGTTTCCTCTGGCGGGGCAGGCCAAGCCGGAGACTCGGCGCGAGGCCCGACACCTCTCGCTGCACGCCGACCAATCCGAGAGCGTTGACCTGTGTTTTGCCGGCCAGGACGATTACCGGGCCGCTCTGGGGCCGGACCCTGACGAGGGGCCGGGCGATGTTCTCGATCTCGACGGCAAGGTGATTGGCCGGCACGAGGGGATCGCGAAGTACACCTGGGGCCAGCGGTCGGGCCTCGGGATTGCGGCCGGGGTGCCGCTCTATGTCGTCGATATTGACCCGGTGCAGAACACGATAACGCTCGGTGGGCGCGAGGCCGCGAGCAGGCGGGAGGTACACACGGAAAACGCCAATATCCTCGCCCCCGAACTCCTCGATGTGGACAGACCGCTTCACGGGAAAATCCGTGCGTATCACGAGGCCCGCCCCTGTCGAATAACCGAACTGACCGACAGCCGCATGACGGTCCGATTCGACACGCCCCATCACGGGGTCGCCCCCGGTCAGCATCTGGTTCTTTATGGCGAAACCGGGCAAGTCCTCGCAGGCGGCGAAATCGCACGCCCCCGGCTGTAACTTCAAAAAACGCCGTGAATTCGCAATTGCGTCCACCGAACATCTTCGGTATACTGGTTCTGATTGTACATGTCCTCTTCGGTCACTCCCAACTCAATCGGCGGTGCCGACATAGAGAGTTCGGCGGGCCAAGGCGGGCCGCGGTCGGGCAAATGCTCGACAATCGGGCTGAATCCGGTCCGGCAAAACGGATATAGAGGCGTTTAAGCTATGTTACAACGATTATTTGCTGCTCTGCTCGTGTTCATCGCATTCACCGGTTGCGCCTTGGCGGACGAGCGACCGGCGGAACTAGACGAGGCCAGATACCTGACCGTCGACGGCCTGCGCCCCGGAATGGAGGGCTATGGGCTGACGGTGTTCCAGGGGGTCGAGCCCGAGCGGTTCGATGTCAAGATCATCGGTGTGATGCGCAACATCTGGGACATCGACCGGGACATCATACTCGTCGAGTGCAGCGGGATGAACCTGGAACACACCGGTATCGCCGGCGGGATGAGCGGCTCGCCGATATACATCGACGATAAGCTGATCGGGGCGTTGGCCTACGGGTTCGTGTATGCAAAAACTGCCATCGCCGGGGTGACGCCCATTGCCGAGATGATGCCCCTGGCAGAGAAGCCCGATGAAGTGCAGGAACAACCTGCCCGGGGCGGTCCGGTCGAACTCGACGCCCCCCTGGTCGTGCATGACAGAGAATTCGACAAACTGATGGTCGCCGGGCGCCCCCGGAGCGAGCCCGACCCCGGTGACACACTGGAACTGGCCCCGATCGCCACGCCGCTCCGCGTCTCGGGATTGGGCCCGCCGTCCGTTGCCCGCCGCTGGCTGGCACAGTTTGCCGAGGACCTTGCTCCGACCGGACTGGTTCCCATCCAGGGCGGACAGGCGGGCGATATCGACATGGAAGGTGTCGAGGCAAAGCTTGTACCCGGAGCGACCTTCGCCGCCCGGCTGTTATGGGGCGATCTCAACTGGGACGCCATCGGCACGGTCACCGAGGTGGTGGGCGACCGTGTGATCGGGCTGGGCCACCCGATGTTGGGGCAGCATGACATCCGGATGCCGATGACCACCGGCTATGTCTTCACGTTTATGCCCAGTTTCCGGCGGACGTTCAAGCTCGGCTCCGGGTTGGAGGCGGTCGGGGTGATCGACGCCGACCGGCCGACAGGGGTTGCCGGCACGAAGGGCAACGTCGCCGAGTCCGTCAAACTCTCTGTCGAGGTCGCCGGGCTGGAGCCGGGCGAAGAGAAGAAGACATATAACTTCGAGACGATCCGCCATCCCGCGATCACCGCACAGATGATTGGAATGGCAGTCGCCAGTTGCATGACACGACCCGGCGCCCCGCCGGAACAACTCACTGCGCGGTTCCGCGTCACCGCCCGGTTCGGTGATCGTGAGCCGCTGGTGGTGGAGAACGTGGCGTCGGGCAGGGATGGGATGGTCGCACTGAACGGCGTCTTCCGCACCGTGCGGGGGCTGCTCGGCACCATCACCGACAACGAGTTCGAGCGGCTGTTCCCCGAATCGGTCGATGTCGAGATCGATTTCGAGCGAGAGCGCCGTTTCGCCTATATCGAGAGCTTCAGCGTCGATCGGACCACGGTCCGGCGCGGCGAGACACTCAGGGCGACCGTCGAGTTGAGACATGTCCAGGGCGAGCGGCAGCGGCGAACGATCGAGGTGCCCATCCCCGCCGAAGTACCGCTTGGGAGGGCTATCGTGCAGGTCAGCGACAGCGAGGTCGCGTTCGAGATGGCGCGGCAGGATTCGCCCGGGCGGTTCCAGCCGGAGACCATCGATCAGTTGATCGCGCTGCTCGAAGAACCTTACCGGGGCGACCGGATTTATGTGCGTATGTCTCATGCCGGGGCCGGCGTCTCCATTGCGGGACAGGACCTGCCCGACCTGCCACAATCTGTACTGGGTACTATTGCTGCAGACGGTCAGAGCGGCGTGAAGTTCGTTTACAGCACAAAGGTCCACACCATCCCCAGCGACGTTGTGGTACGGGGATCGCACACCGTTGAAATCAACATCGAGGAGCCGAGGTGAAACCGATAGCAATCGCACTGCTGGCCGCACTCGTCACGATATCAGCCGCTCGGGCAGAGGCCACGCCACAGCAGTGGGTCCGCCACAGCTCGTTCAGCGAATTCCGACAAGGCGAGATGAAGAACATCGCCCTCGAGGGCGGGGGCACACTGACCCTCGGTCCCGAATTCGCACCCGTCGAAGCATTTCCGCCCCAGGCGTTCGTGTGGGCGCTCGTGGTTGACTCCGCAGGACGCATCTATGCCGGTACCGGAAACCAGGGCACGGTTTACGTGATCGCAGACGGCGAAGCCCGCCCGGCCCTGGAGACCGACGACCTGCAGGTCCTGAGCTTGGCACTGGGGGAAGGCGACGTTGTGTACGCCGGCTGCGCACCCAGCGGAAAGATATATCGCATCCCCCCGGACGGAGAGCCGAACGTGTTCTGCGAGACCGGCCAGACGTACATCTGGGCACTGGCGGTCTCTGATACCGGACACATCTATGCCGCAACGGGACCGGAGGGCAAGATTCTCCGAATCGACCCGGCGGGGGAAGAGATCGAAACGCTGTTCGACTCGCCCGAGCCACATATCCTGAGCATGGCCCTCACCAACGATGCGGTGTTCGCCGGTTCAGACCGGAACGGCCTCGTCTATCGCATCTCGAAAGAAGACGGGGAGGTGTCACTCGCCCACGACGCCCCCCAGACCGAACTCAGAAGCATGGCGGCCGATGACGCGGGCAACATCTATTTCGGCTCGGCGGAAGGCATCAGGCCGGCTCCCGAGCAGGTCCCCAGGCGTGTGCCAATCCAGCAGACGGGAGGACGGCGCGGCGGCCAACAACCCGGTGGGAACGCCAATCAAACGTCGAGACGCCCACCGGCCGCCAGGCGAGATGCCGGATCGAACAGCCCCGCTGTCACCGCCACCAATACAGTACATCGCATCGACCCGGATGGGAGAGTAACCGAACTCTTCCGAATGCAGGGGATGGCGTTCCTCTCGATGCTCTGGCACGATGACGCCCTTTACGTGGGCACCGCCGGAGAGCAAGGAAAGGTCGTCCGGATCGCATCGGCCGAAGAGGTGGCCATTCTGGCGGCCCTCGAGCAACCGCACATCCTCTCACTCGTGCGTGCCCGCGAAGGCGGACTGCTGGCAGGGACCGGCAACGACGGCCGGATATACAGAACCACCGCCCTTGTCGCGGAGGAGGGGACCTACACATCGCCCGTACAGGATACCAACATCCGCTCCAACTGGGGTTCGTTCGTCCTCGACACCATCCTCCCCGAAGGCGCCGCGGTGGCCCTTTCCACGCGGTCCGGCAACTCCCAGACGCCGGATGATACGTGGAGCAGTTGGACCGAACCGGCCGCGATGACCCGCCGAGCTAAGATCGAAAGCCCGCCGGCCCGGTTCCTACAGTATCGGCTGGCCCTGAGCAGAGGGCCGGACGACGCCACGCCGGCTGTCCGCCAGGTCGCCTTCCCTTATCTCCAGCAGAACTATCCCCCCACTGTCGATTGGATTCGCGTCGCCCCGGGGAACGCCGGCGAACACGGTGACGGTACCCTTTCCGGGATTGTGACCATCTCATGGAGTGCTTCCGACCCGAATGACGACACGCTTCACTCCGAACTGTTTTTTCGCGGGACAGACGAGCGGAACTGGAAACGCCTTCAGAACGAACCGGAGCAGACGCAGTTCGCCTGGGATACACACGCCGTGCCCGACGGCACCTATGAACTGAAGGTCCGCGTGACCGATGCCCCGAACAATCCGCCGCCCAGAGCACTCTCGGGCTCGCTGGTGAGCGAGCCGGTGCGGGTTGATAATACGCCCCCCACCGTCGAGATCACGCAAATCGAACTGGACGGGCGGCGAGCGACCATCGAGGCGACGGCCGAAGACGCAGCGACCGAGATCGCTGCGGCTCGATATTCGGTCAACGCCGGCCCCTGGCTGCCGCTTCTGCCCGTTGATGAGATGTTCGACCAGAAAACCGAGCACCTGAAGCTGACCACCGACGAACTCGAGCCGGGCGAACACACCCTCGTCGTCCAGGTAGAGGACGCTGCCGGTAACGTCGGAGCGGCGAAAAGGGTGTTCGAAATCCCTGAGGAGTGAGGAGAATATATGGCGGACGAGCGCCTGGTTATTATCATTGGATCCGGCCCGGCCGGCCTGACCGCCGCCCTGTACGCGGCTCGCAACGCGCTGGAGCCGCTGGTGCTCGAAGGAAACGAGCCGGGCGGCCAATTGATGACCACCACCGAAGTCGAGAACTTCCCCGGGTTCGACGAGCCGGTCACCGGGCCGGACCTGATCCAGAATATGCGGCGGCAGGCCGAACGGTTCGGGGCCGAGCTGGTGACCAGAGATGCAGACTCGGTCGATCTGTCGAAACGACCGTTCGAAGTCACCGCCGGAGACAACACATACCTCGCACGTTCGCTGATCCTGGCGATGGGAGCACGGGCTCGGCTTCTGGGGCTCGACGCCGAGCGGCGGCTGATGGGGCACGGAGTATCCGTCTGTGCCACCTGCGACGGCCCCTTCTTCCGAGATAAGCACGTCCTGGTTGTGGGAGGCGGCGACAGTGCGTTGGAGGAAGCATCTTTCTTGACAAAATTTGCTCGACAAGTGACCATCGTACACCGGCGCGACGAATTGAGGGCGTCCGATATCATGGCCCGCCGAGCTCTGGATAACCCCAAGATAGACTTTCTCTGGAGCCACCTCATCACGGATATTCTGGGCGACGAACAGCAGGGCGTCCACGGGGCAAAGGTAAAAGATCTCAAAACCGATGAGGAGCGGGAGATCGAATGCCAGGGCGTTTTTCTCGCCATCGGGCACATACCGAACACCCAACTCGTCGCCGAGCAACTCGCGCTCGATGAAAAGGGATATGTCGTCGTGTCCGGCGACGACACAGCAACATCGATAGACGGCGTGTTCGCCGTGGGCGATGTGGTTGACCATCGATACCGACAGGCGATCACCGCGGCCGGAACCGGCTGCATGGGCGCCTTGGACGCACAGCATTTCCTGGAATCGGAATCCTGATTCGCTGACCTATTTAGTGTGTCATTTGACAGAGGAGATTTAGATTGAGCATTGTTGTCCAAAAATTCGGCGGCACATCGGTCGCCGACGCAGAGCGGATCAAACAGGCCGCCGCGAAAATGATCCGAGCAAAAGAGCAGGGACACCAGGTCGTCACCACCGTGTCGGCACAGGCGGGTATGACCGACCAGTTGCTTGACCTGGCCAGAGAGATAACTCCCAACCCCGACCCCCGCGAGCTGGACATGCTGGTGTCCACCGGCGAACAGATGTCGATCGCCCTCGTCTGCATGACGCTCCACTCGATGGGGCAGGAGGCGATCTCGTTGACCGGCGGCCAGGTCGGGATCATCACCGATGGGGCCCACACCAATGCCCGCATCCGAAGTATCCGAACCACCCGGATCAAGCGGGAGCTGGACCGCGATCGGATTGTCGTCGTGGCCGGGTTCCAGGGGATGAACGACGACGGGTTCATCACCACACTGGGACGCGGGGCATCGGACCTCACGGCGGTCGCGCTCGCCGCCGCTCTCAAGGCGGACCTGTGCGAAATCTATACCGACGTCGACGGCATCTATACAGCCGATCCGCGTGTCGAGCCGAGGGCGTGCAAACTCGATGCGGTGAGCCACGACGAAATCCTCGAGCTGTCGAGCGTGGGCGCGCGCGTCGTCCATTCTCGAGCCATCGAGGTCGCCAAGAAATTCCACGTACCGGTCTGTGTCAGATCGACCTTCAACGACGACCCGGGCACCGTGATATGTCGAGAAATCACGGGGTTCGACGGCGTACCGGTCTGTGGAGCGGCACTCAGCATGAACGAATCGAGGATCACCTTCGAGGGCCTTCCGAACAAGCCGGGCGCCGCCTCCAGAGTGGTCGGGGCGATTGGCGAGGGGAACATCAATATCGACATGATCGTCCAGAGCTTCCCGACAGCCGGCAAGGCCGACCTCAGCATCCTGGTCAAAGACCTCGACCTGAGCCAGGCACTCAGCATCTGCGACGAGATAAAGGACGAAGTCGGGGCGGAAGCCGTGGTCCCCGAGGGCGAGATCGCGCGGGTTTCGGCCGTCGGCCGAGGCATGGCGAGCCAGCCCGGCATAGCCGCCACGCTGTGCAGAGCACTGGGCGAACGCGGCATCAACATCAAGATGTTCACCACCTCCGAGATCAATATCTCCGTGGTCGTGGACTCCGAACATGGCGAGGCCGGCCTGAATGCTCTACACGAGGCCTTTCAACTGCACGACCTCCCGACAGCCGTACCCAAAATCGACGCCCCGTCGAATATCCCGGTGGCCGAGATCGAAACCGTGGAGGGACTTCACGTGCAGGACGTGCTGCTTGACCCGGACCAGGCGGAACTGAAGATCCCTTCCGTCGAAGACCGCCCGGGGGCGGCGGCAGAGTTGCTGGACGCCGTCGCCGACGCCGGCATCAACCTCGACGTGGTGCTCCAGACGTCCTGCGAGTCCGGCATTAGCATCACGATGCACCAGGACGATGTCGAACGGGCGAAACAGGCCATCGACGCAATGCCATCGCGCAAGGACCGCGAGCCGGCAGTCATCGGGACGGGCATCACAAAGGTCTCGATCAGCGGCGTGGGGCTCCGGAGCCATGCCGGGGCCGCATCCAAGGTCTTCGGCTCCCTGGCACGCGCCGGCATCAACCTGCAGATGATCGGGACCTCCGAGGCGAAAATATCGGTCGTCGTCGATGCGGCCGACGGCGAACGCGCTGCCGCCACGCTCCGAAACGAATTCGACCTGTAGCAGCCAGCCCGAAGAGGCCACGATGAGCATCGAACTGCCGTCGAGATACCAGCCCGGCGAAGTCGAGAAAGCCGTCTATACCCGCTGGGAGACGGCGGGCTATATGCACGCAACAATCGACGAAGCCCGGGAACCTGACAAGCACTACTGCATCGTCATTCCGCCCCCGAACGTGACCGACCGGCTCCACGTCGGCCACGCGCTCAACAACACGCTGCAGGACATCCTCGTCCGGTTCAACAGGATGCAGGGAAAGAACACGCTGTGGCTTCCGGGCACCGATCACGCCGGGATCGCCACCCAGACCGTCGTCGAGAAGAGGATACTCGCCGAGGAGGGCAAGCGAAGGACGGATTTCGACCGCGACGAGTTCGTGGCCCGCATCCAGGATTGGAAGGACGAATACGAGGAGACGATCACCCGTCAGCTCAAGCTGATGGGCTGCTCGTGCGACTGGTCGCGCCAGCGGTTTACCATGGACGACGTTTGCGCCCGGGCGGTTCGCCGGGCCTTCTTCCAGCTCTTCCGCGACGGCCTGATCTACCGGGGCAAGCGGCTGGTGAACTGGGACCCGGCGACGCAGACTGTGCTCGCAGACGACGAGGTCGAGCACGAGGAAGTCCGGGGCCATTTCTGGTACATGCAATATCCGCTGGACAAGCCGGTCGAAATCGACGGAGAACGGTTCGAGCACGTGACCGTTGCGACCACCCGCCCGGAGACCATGCTCGGCGATACCGCTGTCGCCGTGAACCCGAAGGACCCGCGGGCCGAGGCACTTGTCGGCCTGAACGTGCGCCTGCCCATCGTGGGCCGCCTGATCCCGATCATCGCCGACGAACACGTCGTGCTGTTCGATCCGGACAGCGATGACGAAGCGGCCCGGTTCTCGACCGGCTTCCTCAAGGTGACCCCGGCCCACGACCCCGACGACTACGAGATCGGCCTGCGGCACGACCTGCCCCGGGTCAATATCCTCGCCCCCGACGGGACGGTCAGCCACCAGTTCGGGTGGGATGATTGGGACCAGATCAAGAACCCGGATGTCGAGAACCTCATCGGGATGGACCGGCTCGAGGCCCGCGAGGCGGTCGTCGAATGGTTCCGCACCGAGAACCTGCTCGAGGATGTCCGGGAATACGTCCACCAGGTGGGCCACAGCTACCGCAGTCACGTGCCCATCGAGCCATACCTGAGCGACCAGTGGTACATCGCCGTGAAGAAGCCCATCAAGCACTTGGCGACCAAATTCGGCGACGGCCTGATCGAGGGGACCGACGCGCCCGAGAACTCGCTGGCGGGACTCGCCCTTCGGCCGGTGCTCGACGGCGACATCCGATTCACGCCAGAACGCTATGCGAAGACCTACCAGACCTGGCTCGAGAACCTCCGCGACTGGCCCATCAGCCGGCAGCTCTGGTGGGGGCACCGCATCCCGGTCTGGTCGAAGCCGGGAACGGTCGATGAGTTCTGCGGCGAGGATGACGCCGCCGTGATCCGGTCAGAAGACTCGGATGCCACCTATGTCTGCCCGGCGCCCGGCCGCCCGGACCTCGAACAGAAGCTGGAACTCGCCGGCTTCGTTCGTGACCCCGACGTGCTGGACACGTGGTTCTCGTCCGCGCTCTGGCCGTTCAGCACGCTCGGCTGGCCGGAGGAGAAGGACGAACTCGACGTGTTCTATCCCACCGACGTGCTGTGTACGGCACGCGAGATCATCACCCTGTGGGTCAGCCGGATGGTGATGATGGGGCAGTACTGCATGGACGACATCCCGTTCCGCGACGTGTTCATTCACGCGATGATCCAGGACGGGGAGGGCCGGAAGATGTCGAAGAGCTTGGGGAACGGCATCGACCCGCTCGACATCATCGACAGCCACGGGGCCGACGCGATGCGGTTCACGCTCGCCTCGATGACCACCCAGACCCAGGATGTCCGGATGCCGGTCGAGCAGACCGAGCTCCCCGACGGGCGGACCGTGAACACCAGCCCGAAGTTCGACCAGGGCCGCAACTTCGCCAACAAGCTGTGGAACGCCGCCCGATTCGCCCTGATGAACCTCGGGGACGGCGCCCCGCCGGTCGATCTCGACAATCTCGAATTCGCCGACCGCTGGATACTGGTGCGGCGAAATCGCACCATCGCCGAGGTCACCCAGCGGCTGAAGCAATTCCGGTTCAACGACGCCGCTCAGGCGATTTACGATTTTACCTGGCACGACTTCTGCGACTGGTACGTCGAGCTGGCCAAGCGGCGCCTCCATGATAAGCAACAGGCCCCGCAGGCCCGAGCCGTGCTCGCGTTTGTGCTCGATACGATTCTCCGGCTCCTTCATCCGTTCATGCCGTTCATCACCGATGAGTTGTGGAACCACCTG
>PWKM01000055.1 GCA_003559755.1 Planctomycetota bacterium | reverse complement strand
CTACACGCCCAGGTACATCGTGGACTACATCGTCGAGCACACCGTCGGCGAGCTCATCGAGGGCAAGAGCCCGCGCAAGCTCAAGGGCTTCCGCGTGCTCGACCCCGCCTGCGGGTCCGGCTCGTTCCTGCTCGGCGCATACCAGCACCTGCTCGACCACTACCTCGACTGGTACACCGCGAACGACCCGGAGAAGCACAAAAAGAAGGTGTACCGGGTGAGAAAGAGCGGTTCTCGCGATGCCAGCTTCTCCCATGACACAGACCGCCGCGGCGACGCTTCCCGTGGCACGGGCTTCCAGCCCGTGGAACAAGGAGATCAGGGGCAGGATGCCCCTGACACAACACACGGCCAGGATGGCCGTGCCACCACCACCACTGACGACGGCGCACGGTTTGAATGGCGGCTCACGACCGCCGAGCGAAAGCGTATCCTCACCGACCACATCTACGGCGTCGATATCGACCCCCAGGCGGTCGAGGTCACCAAGCTCAGCTTGCTGCTCAAGGTGCTCGAGGGCGAGACCGCCGACACACTCGGCCGCCAGATGCAGCTCTTCCGAGAGCGGGCACTCCCCAACCTGAGCGACAACATCAAGTGCGGAAACTCGCTCATCGGGCCCGACTACTTCGCCGACCGGCTCGACGGGACCATCGACCCGGACGAACTCCGCCGCGTCAACCCGTTCGACTGGGAGGCCGAGTTCCCCGACATCCTCGGCGGCAGCACCCCCGAAAACCGACGCGGCTTCGACGCCGTCATCGGAAATCCGCCGTATGTGCGAATCCAAGCGATGAAGCAATGGGCGGCCACGGAAGTCGAGATTTACAAAGAGGTCTTTCGGTCGGCGAAAGCCGGTAACTACGACATCTACGTCGTCTTTATCGAGCAGGGTCTGAAGCTCGCGAATTCGCAGGGCCGACTGGGAATCATCTGCCCGCACAAGTTCATGAACGCCCAATATGGCGAAGCCATTCGGGAAATCATCGCCGACGGCCGCCACCTGTCGCACGTCGTTCATTTCGGCGATGCACAAGTTTTTGATGGAGCGACCACCTATACGTGCCTGTTGTTCCTCGACAAGGGCGGTGCGGATGAATGCCGGTACGTCAAAGTGAATGACCTGCTCGCCTGGCGAACGGAACGGAACAACGGCGGTTCTGGGACCGAGGATACGAACCCACCGAACGCACCCGGGGACAACGAAGGGCCGAACTCTCCGACGGTAAGTGAGGCCAAAGAACGTTATGATGACCATTCCAAGCCGCCAGATAAAATGACGGACAATGGCGTGGTGCCCGCTGAGAATATCACGTCAGCGGAATGGAACTTCACGATGAGCAGGGCCGCCCCCTTGCTGCAACGTCTCGGCGAGATGCCCGTGAAACTCGGGGACATAGCACAGCGCATAGCACAGGGCATTCGCACAAGCGCAAATAATGTGTATGTATTGCAGAAATTGTCGGAACACGGAAACCACATAACGGCCGATTCGAAACAACTGAAGCAGGAAGTAGTCCTCGAAACAGACACAGTTATTTGTTTCTTGCGGGGCCGAGACATCAAACGATTTGCAATTGGGGATTCAGGTCAAGTGGTGGTCTTCCCATATCGCGTTGTGGAAGGCCAGGCGGCATTATTATCCGAATCCGAACTTAAGCAACAGTCCCCGAAGGCCCACAGCTACCTTCTTGAAAACAAGGCCGAACTTCAGAGACGGGAACGAGGTCGATTCAGGGGTAAGATGTGGTATCAGTACGGTAGAGCGCAAAATCTAGACCTGATGCTTTCTCCAAAAATACTGGTGCCTGACATCGCGGACAGGGCCTCTTTTGCTCTGGACGAAGACGGTCAATACGCCTTCACCAGCGGCTACGGAATTGTGCTGAAAGAATCCGCCAGGGAATCGGTGAAGTATGTCCTGGGGCTTCTCAACAGCCGCCTGCTTGACCTCTACCTGAAAAGTGTCAGCACCAATCTGCGTGGCGGCTTCTTCCGATATTTCACCCAGTTCCTGGAACAGCTTCCCATTCGCACGATCGACCATTCAGACACGAAAGAGAAAAAACAGCACGACCGTATGGTCGGATTGGTCGAGGCAATGATCGAGCTGCAGCGGCAATTTCGCGCCGCCGAACGAGAACGTGACCGCAAACTACTCCAGCGCCAGATCGATGCCACGGACCGCCGGATCGACGCGCTGGTGTACGAGTTGTACGGCCTGACGGACGATGAGATCGCAATCGTGGAGGAGGCGGACAATGCGTGAGCGGGCTCTGTGGGCGAAGGTGGGCGGCGGCGCTATTGGGGGAATGTTTGTTGTCCTTGCTCTCTATTGGGCGGGTGGTCTCGCCCCGGTGCATGATGTCCTTACCGGTCTTGCCACCCTTCTGACGATTCTGGACGCAGTTGCCTCCTTTCTGACGATTTTGGCCGCGTTTTTGGGATGGTGGAAATGGCGATCCGCGATTCGCTCAATTTCTGGCATTTATCGACACTACAATCAGCAGAAGAACGGCGAGTTTAGGGCCGACAAAGACGAGAACAGGTTCGAACTGTCTCCTCCTCATGGCCTCCTCACGATCTCTGGGAATCTCTCTTCTGGAACAAAGAAGCCCGGGACGTGGCGAACAAACTTGTTGGCGACTTCCCTTATCATCGAGTGGGAGGGAATGACAATTCGCGCCAGCAAGAAGGCCGAGGCTTTTTTGAAGGGTATCACGTGCAGAAGGGCAAGGTTCTGAAACGAACACGGCTTCTCAAGGTGCTTGAGCCGCACGAGAAAACCGATACCAGTGAGGGCGGGGATCAACCAGACGAAGTGAGGTGCATGCAAGTACCAGAGATATGGAAGCTGACGCAACAGAAAAACGATGAATCGTAAGCCACACAGTGTTCCGCGCCCTGCCGGCTCCCCGCAGGGCCACGCCCCCAAGGGCGACAAAGAACCGAAGAAAAAACGACCAGTGCCGGCGGGGAAACTCCGGGCACAAACCCGGCTCTTTTATGGTGGCACGGGCTTCCAGCCCGTGATTCATTAGAACCACGGCCAGGGATGGCCGTGCCACGGATTGGTTCCAGCCGCCTCTCACCCGTTCGCTCCGCGGACAATCCCTCCCTACCTGTTATTGCATGGGCTTCCAGCCCGTGATTCAATGAACCACGGCCGGGGATGACCGTGCCGCGGATTGACCACAGCCGCCCCTCACCCGGCCGCTTCGCGGCCGACCTCTCCCCGCCGGGGAGAGGGGTTGACGGCAAATCGGATCGCCGGTGGAGGCGGCGGATAGTCGGGCCTTCGACATTCTCGCGTTTCCTGTTCCGGCCCGGTTTCTGCGGTATATACATAGAAGGTATGCGTGGCCCGCGACGCCGGACCGCGGGCGGACATGTGGCTTAAGTCCTTTGTACGTAATGCGTTCCGGGCTTCTGGAGCCCCTCAAAGCCGGGGTCGAAAAACCATTTTTACGAAACGACCCGAAATCGTCGCAGGCCGCCGGCCGTTATGCGGTTATGGCGCGCGATCGGGAAAAATTCCACAGGTGGCCCCAGTCCCAGGTTGGGGAAGTTCGAATCTCGAATCTCGAAATGCGAAACATGCATTCAACCCTTTCCGCCTGGGTGAGGTTCCCTGCGTTTATCTGCGTTCATCTGCGGCCCCCCGATCGATCGAGAGAAAGGAAGCCCGAATGCCGAATCTCGAAATGCGAAACAGTCGATCGGTCCACCGGCGAGCGCGGTATAGGCGCCGTGTCCGGATGGCTGTTGTTGGGATACCGCCTGTGGCGGCGGGGCTTTTCTTGGGGGCGGGTTTTGGGTAGAATCTGCCCTGGTCATTCTGTTTGCGTTTGAGGAGAGATGATGAAGCGTTCGTTCAGCGGCATCCAGCCGACGGGGGATATCCACATCGGGAATTATCTGGGGGCGATCAAGACGTGGGTGGAGATGCTGGATGAGTATGACTGCTTTTTCTGCATCGTGGACCTGCACGCGATGACGGTCCCCTATGAGCCGTCGGCGATGGCGCAGCGGACGCTCGACGCGGCGGCGGTGAATATGGCGTGCGGGCTGGACCCGGCCCGGTGCACGATCTTCGTCCAGTCGCAGGTCCAGGAGCACGCCGAGCTGTGCTGGATTCTGGACACGGTGACGCCGATGGGCTCGCTGGCCCGGATGACCCAGTTCAAGCAGAAGTCGGAGCAGATCGGGGGGGACGTGAAGGTGGGGCTGTTCAACTATCCGGTCCTGATGACGGCGGACATCGCGCTGTACAAGGGCGAGGTGATCCCGGTGGGCGACGACCAGGTCCAGCACCTCGAGCTGGCCCGCGAGATCATCCGCAAGTTCAACAACACGTTCGAGCCGGTCTTCCCCGAGTGCCAGCCGCTGCTCTCGAAGGCCCCGCGGGTGATGGGGCTGGACGGGGTGAACAAGATGAGCAAGAGTTTGGGCAATCACATCGGTGTGACGGAGCCGCCGGAGTCGGTCCGGCAGAAGCTGGCGACGGCGGTGACCGATCCGGCCCGAGTGAAACGGACGGACCCGGGCGAGCCGACGAAGTGCAACCTGTATCACCTGCACACGTACTTTTCGTCGCCCGACGAGATCACGTGGGTGGCAGAGGGCTGCCGGTCGGCGGGGATCGGGTGTCTGGACTGCAAGAAGGTGCTGGCGGAGAACATGATCGCGGTGCTGACCCCGATCCGCGAGCGGTACGAGCAGCTCCAGGCCGAGCCGGAGGTGGTTCGGCAGGTGGTTTCCGATGGGGCGGACCGGGCGCGTGCGATCGCCGCCGAGGTGATGGCGGAGGTGAAGGCGGCGACGGGGCTCTATGCGGGATAGCGTTGGTCCTGCGGTTTTGCGGTGATCGCGGAGGCGGGGGCCGAGCGCCGGCGGCATCCCGCGATTGGATTTCGATGCGACTTGAAATTGGTGTTCGCACAGGTATAATTCAGCTTCTGGGCAAGTAACCAGGATGCTTCGGCCAATTCCATACTCTTGGTGAGCAGGGCATAATATGTCGCAACCCTCCGATGCAAGTTTTCAGGTCCAGGACAGTTTGGGGCGGATGGACGGCGGGGCCGGCGGTGAACGTTGGTTCAGCTTGCGCGCGATCGGCGTCAGCTTAGTTCTTATTGCGGTATTCGCCTATTTCCTTCCATATTGGTATCTGCGGCTCAACCTGCAGATTCTGACCGGCTTCCACCTTCCGGCGATCGCGATTTTCCCGGTCCTGGTGCTGCTGCTCATCAACGCGGTCGTCCGCAAGCTGGGGGTGGGCCTGGACCGCGGCGAGCTGACGGTTGTCCTGTGTACGCTGCTGGTGTCGCTGGGGTCGCTATTCCTCGTGTCGAACGTGTTCACCGCCCTGCCCTCCCCGGTCCACGGTGCAACGGAGGCCAGCGGGTATGCGGACGATTTTCTGTGGACGGTCGACGAACGCCTCCTGCCCTACGAGATCGCCGACCGCGAGCGGGCGATGGCGGCCGACCAGTACCAGGAGAGCTTGAACTGGTTCTACTCGGGTGTGCCCGAGAGGCCGCCCGAGGGGGTGGACCTGCGCTACTCCCCGACCCTCCCGCTGCAGACGGTGGTGGAGACGACGACGGGGACGATGCCCGCGCTGAACCCGCCACCGCACGTCCAGCAGGCGCGGGTTTATCTGGAACCCCCGCCGCTACGGACGCCGTGGTGGCGCTGGATTCGCAAGCACGGGGTGGACCGCGAAGCCCGGTTGGAAGACTATCGCGGGCTTGCCGAGCTGATCCGCCAGGCCGAGGGGCTCGAGGAGCCGCTGCGGGAGAGTATGCTGGCGGAAGTCGCGATCCTCAAGGAGAACGTCGGCTTCATCTACGACCCGCAGACGCCCGTGTTCCCCGAGCACGCGCTCGATGCGTATGACAGCATCCGCCGGCGGCTCGGCCGGTCCCGGGCGATCAGCTCGGATACCCGACGCGAGCTGCGCATCGCAATCGAGCAGGAACAGCAAACGGACACCCGCTTCCCCCCCTGGCGATGGACGGCCGAGTACCGGGAGGAGCGGCTGGCGGCCTATGACGCGCTTTCCGAGAAGATCAGGACGACCGAGGACCTCGAGTCGGCGTTGCGCGACGAGATTCTCGAAGACATCGACCGCCTGCGGATGCGCCAGGGGGCGCAGCAGCCGTATTACCGCGCCCTTCTCGCCATTTTAAAAGAGGCACGCGAACAGGCGCTCGATCCACTCGCTGTCGCCATCGAAAAGGCGGGCGAACTCGACGGCGTTGACAACACCGAGCTTCTGAACGGGTTGATCCTCGGCTCGATGTTGGGCCGGCTCGAACGCATGGAGCCGCTGGATGGGGACCGTGCGGCGGCCATGCGGGAGATGATCGACGTGGTGGCCGACCTCTGGGGACAGGGCGAGTCGGCCGCGTCCGTCCTCGAACAATTGGAAGAGTTGACCGGCCAGATAAAAGATACCGAGGTCGAGACCTGGTGGGCGGACATCGAGTCGGCGATCCGCGCCGAGAAAGACACCGACCTGGCCCGTCACTGGTGGCATTGGGACATGTCGTTCGGTCGTGAACGGGCGATGGTGTATGTCGGCCTGGCCGGGGATATCCGGGCCAGTTCGCTCCCGCCCTCCGTCCGTCGTCGGATGGTCGAGCAGGCCCACGGCCTCATCCAGAACGCCGTGCGGACGATCTCCGACGATGCCTCGGCGTACGCGCGGATGTCGATGCAGTTACGCGAATCGACTGAGATCGTGATGGCTGATCGCCGGGCCATCGAGAGTGCGATTGATTCGGCCCGGGAGTCGGACTTCTACGCGGCCAACTATTTCCAGGAAGCGTCGCCCGGCTTTTACGGGTGGACCGGGCCGCTGGTCTGGTGGATGGTTCTGCTCGTGCTCCTGATCCTGCTCCAGTTCTGCATCGCCGCCGTTCTCCGTCGGCAGTGGGTGGACCACGAGAAGCTGCTGTTCCCGCACGTGGAGATGTTCGAGTCAGCGTTCGAGCCGGGTCCCACAGGCATCCCCGGCGGTTCCATGATCCGGAACCCGCTGTTCTGGGTCGGTTTTTTCCTGGCCGTGGGCATCTTCACGCTCGAAGGTCTGCACGTTTACTGGCCCGAGGTGCCGGGCGTCAACTTCCAGAGCGACTTCTCTCTTGCTCCGCTGTTGTCTGCGGAGCCGTGGAGCGCGATTCCGCCGGCCCTTGATCTTCACCTGTTTATCATTGCCATCGTCTTTCTCCTGCCCGCCCAGATATCTTTCAGCGTATGGGTGTTCGTGCTGTTGGATTTCGCCCTGCGTGTCTATATGCGTCAGACGGGGGTAACCTGGCAGGTTTATCTGCCCATCCACGGATATCTGATCCACGAAGGCACCCGGCTGATCGGGGGTCTGAGCGTGTTTGTGATCGCCCTGATGTTCTCGGCCCGACGCCATCTTGCGGGCGTTGTGAAGAAGGCGTTCTTGATGGGTCGTGAGGTGGACGATTCCCAGGAGCCGATCCCCTATTTCGGGGCGTTCTGGGGCGTCGTGCTCTCGGCGGTCGCCATCATGGTGTGGTGTGTGCTGATGGGGATGAACCCGTTCATATCGTTCCTCCTGTTCACACTGGCGATTCTGGCGATCATCTTCCTGACGCGGGTCGTGTGCGAGTTGGGCATCCCGACGGGGAGCTACCAGGTGTACTCGCTGCCGCAGCGGCTCGTCGCGGGTGTCTTTGGTTTTCAGGGCACGCCGGGCAAGACCTTCCTGGGGCTGCCCCTGTACATGACCCCAACGTTTGCCACCTGGGCCTGCATTGCTCCCCAGCTCTTCTACGGCGTTCACATGATGCCGTTTATGATGACGTCGGACCGGTTCTTCCGGCCGGGCAACATGCGGCGCCGTTTCACCGGTTTCATCATCCTGATCACGATTGTTGTCATGGGAGTTTTCGCCGTCCGGTCCATCCAGGTGCCCTACCAGGAAGGGGCTTTCCGACTCGAAGAGGGGATGGCGGAAGCCCACGGGCACAACTTCGCCAATACGCTTCAGCGTGATTTCATCCGGCGTGAGGCCATCCACCAGCCGTTCGCCCCGAACTACCTGAGCGGTCTGGCCGGTGCGATCATTATGGCCGGTCTGCTGCTCCTTCGGCATCTGTTCTACTGGTGGCCGCTGCACCCGATCGGGTTCATCGCCGTCGGGCTTTCGGGCGGAGTCTGGTTCAGCGTATTCATCGGTTGGTTCATCAAGCGAGCTGCGCTAAAATATGGGGGTGGCAGCTTGTTCCAGAAGGCGATCCCGTTTTTCGTCGGCCTGCTTGTCGGCCATTTCGTGATCGCGGGCATCTGGCTGATCGTCGGGGCCTGGCGGGTTTCGATGGGGCTGGACGGCGACTATTCGGCGATGTTCAACACAGTATGGGGGCGAAGTACTTGACCGGCACATCTGTTCCTTCATTTGCGGGAAGTGAGGCAACACCATGAAGAACACTTATCGAGGAGAAACGAGGGTTGGCCTGTTCGTTTGGATTCTCGGGTTGGCATTGGCCCTGTGGGCGATGCCCGCCTCGGCCGACATCGAACTGCCGACCAGTCTCTTCCTGGAAGAAGAGATCAAAACGCTCAGCGGGGTGAACCCGGAGCCGCAGCATATCGATCCGGACGCACACCCTTCCGCCTATGAGGCGGCGACAGCGCTCTACGGCGTCGATTCACGACTGAGCGGCACCGAGGGTTGCGACAAGGCCGCCCGGTACATAGTCGAGCGATTCAAGCAGATCGGGATGGACCACGTCGTCGAGCAGCCCTTCGAGGTCGTCGTGCCCATCACCCGAAAGTGCGAGGTGACCCTGGGCGACACGCCCGTTTCCGCCTATCCTATGTGGCCCAACTGGGTCCAGACTTCCTCCACACCCGGCCCCGTCAGCGGCCCGGTCCTTTACTCGCCCGACGGACGCCCCGGTGGCTTGAAGGGCCTGCCCATCGAGGGGTCAATCGTGGTCATCGAACACAACACCGGTGCGAAATGGCAGGCGATCGCCCAGTACGGCCCGCGGGCAATCCTGTTTGTCGAGCCGGGCGAGGGCAAAGAGGCCCTCCGCCGACACGCCGAGATGAAGATCCTCCACGATCCCGTCAATATCCCCCGATTCTGGATTCCAGAAACCCGTGGCTCGAAAGAGGGCCACCTCCGGGCCAGAGACCTGGTCCGCCGGGTGCAGGCGGCACAGGAGCGATATCTCGCGGCGAAAGAGAGAGGGGAACAGGACGCAGACCTGCTGCTTCGCGCGACGGTGGACAGCCACGTGGTCTGGGAGACCCGTACGGCCCGAAATATCGTGGGGTTCCTCGAGGGAACAGAAGGCACCCTGGACCAGGGGCACTTCCAGGCCTTCTCCGCCTTTTATGACTCGATGTCCATCGCGCCCGACATCTCGCCGGGCGCTGACCCGAACAGCTCGATGGCCTCGCTCCTGCGGCTGGCTGACCATCTGTCGAACAATCGGCTCCGCGAAGGCGTGATGTTTGTGGCCTTCGCAGGCCATTACCAGGCATTGGCCGGGGCAACCTGGTTTGCCGATGCGTTGGGCTGGAGCAATACGCTGACCCGGGACGGGGCACGCCACGAGACAGACACCCTTCGCCGGAACATCGAGAAGCTGGCAGCCAGGCCGCTTTTCCGGGAAGAGTTGGAGCAGGAGGCCGAATCGCTGGGCCGGCAGGTCGCCGGTCTATCGGGCATCGATTCCGGGCTCCGAAATCGGATGATGGCCGAGGTCCAGGCATTATTGGACGGTTCGTCAAAGCTGCCCTCCTCTGGAGATGTCGAGCAGGGCGACCGATTGGCCGACATCTACGAAGCGGCCATCCAAGAGATCGATTTCGACCCGCGCGAACATTTCGACCGACTGTACGAACTGCTAGCCAGCGACCCGTTGAGCGAACGCCTCCGCGAGCTTGTCGAACGGGAGATAAACGTCGAGCGCCGGCTGTCCAGATATGAAGGGCTGGCCGACCTGATTCGCGACGCGGACGGGCTGGAACACGAGTTGCGGCAACTGATGCTGGCCGAGATTGAAATGCTCAAGCAGCGCTTGCTCACATCCCCCAGCTCCCACTCAAACTATGCCAACCTGTTCGATCTCATTGACATGGTCCCTTTCGGCGCAATGCGCCCCAGAACCCGCCGTAATCTCAGATTCTCCATCGAGCGGGAACAGGACTTCGACCGCCATAACAGCATGCACCGCCATGAATTTCTCCGTCTCCAGCAGCACCAGGCGTTCCTGGAAGAATTGGGGGTCGATCTGAATAAGCGCCTCCGGATCATGTACTCCCTGGAGTTCTCTACCGGGAGTGACCGGTTCGGCCTGTTTACCACCGGCGCCATACAGGAACATCAAAGGGGAATCAGCTTTGAAAGCGTCTACGGTGACCTCCTGCAGCAGATATGGGAAATGGGCAGGACCCGCCCGCCGGTCCGCGTCGCCGGAGAAGAGCGCGGGGTCTACGAACGCATTATCTATCCGCTGAGGCAGCCGGACCGGCTGGAGGGCGTCGGGAACAGCTACTTCGTCGGCGACATCGGGTACGACGGCGAGATGATCCAGCGTGCCGGGCGCGAGGCCGTCGCCATTGCCACGGTCGATGCGGCTCGGGCTCGGGTGGACACACCGACCGACACGTTCGACGCGATTGACAGAGACAACGGCATCCAGCGGCTTACCTATCAGGCCGACTTGTTGTGCGACACGGTCTCCGGCATGGAACAGCGGCCCCAGATCCGATCCCAGTATCGAGCGATGGACGACCGACGTCTGAGTGGCGACTCGCTGTTGCGCGACTACTCGATTCGCGTCTACGGCCAGGTGGTTTTGTACGACCTGCGGGAGAGCGTGGCGACCGCCGACATCCCCCAGCCACACGCGCTTTGTGCCGTCCGATACTTCCCGCGGCCTCAAGTGGCGCTGATCCCGAATGCCGGCCCACAATCGTTTGCCGGGATTCGAGTCGGTTGGTTTACCATCGCCGACGAGGGCGGGCGATTTGAACTTCTTAACATCCCTCATAACACCACCCGCGGCTGGGGCCGGGGTGGATTTCGATTCGAGGCCTTCCGATTCCATGACCCAGACGCCCCCGCCCTGGATCTGATAGCGGAACTGGGGGACGAAGCAGCTTACGTTTACGGGCAAGGAGAGATCACCCATGCCCCCGACATGGGCCCGCAGGGGGCCGAAATACTTCCCATTCAGGACACACCCT
>PWKM01000212.1 GCA_003559755.1 Planctomycetota bacterium | reverse complement strand
CGGCGGGAGGGTCGGCGGGGGTTCGCTCGCCGGGGCATACTCGATGGTGGCGCAGATGAGCAGCAGGATCGCGGTGATCGCGGTGGCCAGTGCAAAAGACGGCGCCCGCTTCAGTTGGGAACGCACCCATTCGCCCAGAGTTAACTGTTCCATTGCAGATACCTCCTCATTTCGAGACGAAACGACCGCCTGCTTATGTTCGTATCTATCTTCTAAAACGCAAATTTAGCACAAAAGTTCTCAGAAATCCAGAAAAAAAACGGCGCATCAGGGACCGGGGGCAGAACGAGGGGCACCAAACAGGAGCCGATGCCGGTCAAACAGCCCCATATTCGGCCCTCGCCGGAGCCAGACCGGTCCTGGTCCGCCCGGACGTATCCTGTAGTCATTTCTGTCTCGTCGCCGAGCGATGTAAAAAATGGTAACGTGCGGCGGGCGGACAGTTTCTGGGTCAGCTCGAGCCGTCGGCGGCCTTTGCGATCGCCTCGCAGGCGTGCCGGACATTGAGCGTCACCTGGTCGATGTACTTGGGGAACATCCCGACGACGACGGCATCTTGCGGCTTGATGTTGGCAAACGCATAGTCGAAAGCCGCCTGCACTTTGTCCTGTGAGGTGCAGTGGCGACCAGCGGCGAGTATCTTGAACGCCAGGCAGGTCTTATTCGTCGCCCGGATCGTCTCGCACATCCGTTCGCGGTCCTCCGCCAGGTACTCCTCGGGCACTGTCTCCCGCTTCCCGGTGACCAGTTCGCTCTCTCTCGGCTGGCGGCTCAGGTTGTAGAAACAGGTCATGTAGAAGTCGATGTCCCAGTCGTGCTCTTCGGCGTATTCGATGACTTCCGGGATGTGGGTGCCCAGGCCGACCCGGACTCCCGAGTCCCGCATGCAGGCGAGATACGCTTTCGTGGCATCGATGCGTCCGGCGTGCCACAGTTTGTCCGTCTCTGTCCCGTGCTGATAGACCCCGACGGCGCCGGCGGCGGCCAGCACGCGGATGTTTTCGGAGATGTCGTGCATTTCCGAGGCGGTCTGTGCGATGAAATGCAGGTCGCCGCCCTCGCGCCGGAAGAGCTCTCGCCAATAGAGTACGCGATGGTAATCACCGCGCCCCTGGAACGTGTTGATCCCGGCGCGGCGACAGCGGTCGAGCACCTCGACCACGCGCTCGGCGGTATAATAGTCGAGCATGTCCCGGCGCATCGCATCGGTGTTGTGTGCGTGACCGCAGAACGGGTTGCCGCCCACGATCAACCGGGTGATCCGGTGGGGGCCGAACGGGACCTCGGGCAGTTCCGGGACGCTGTTCATTCTGGTGTCCGGTGCGGTGTTGAAGCGTACAAACAATCATGCGGCATCGGGCCTTCTCCGGGAAACGGGCCGCGCCCGGCCGGAGCAGTGCCTTGCCTCAGGCCTAGCTATAGCAAAAAACCCGTTGCTCCGCAACCGCCCCGGGCGCTTGCAGGGCGGGAGCGAACGACCGGATGGGCCGAATGTATTGAGGCGTTCCGTGTTTGTCGGGCGGATTTTCGGCGTGCGTAAATCCTATACGGCAACAACCGGTCCCTCAAGATCGTTCTGTTTTCGCAGCGTTGACATTGAGAGGCGGGGAAATATAATGGATTGCATGAGCTTGTAGCTGGTTCGTTTTTCTTACCGAGGCATGGCGTATGGGCGATTTGTTTCCGAACGAACCGTTCCCTGAACGACTTGATCCGACCTCCCGGTGGGAGATCGCGTTCTACGAGGATATCCTCCGCCGTCATTCCGACTTCGTCGAGGTGCTCATGCTGTTGGGCACCCTGTACACCACCAACCGGATGTATGACAAGGGGCTGGCGGTGGACAAGCGCCTGTCCCAGCTCCGCGCCGACGACCCGATCGTCCACTACAACCTCGCCTGCAGCTACGCACTTCTCGGCCGGAGCGACGAGGCCTTCGACGCCCTGTTCGAGGCGGTCGAGTTGGGGTACCGGGACGAGGAGCACCTGGAGTCGGACGCCGACCTCGACTCCCTGCGATCGGACCTGCGGTACGACGAGTTGATCGGTAAAATGCGCCGGCTCGGGAGCCCGTTCCGGCCCGGCCGACAGTGACCCTGTAGCCAAGGCACACCCCCAGCCGATGAAACGACGATACGCGGTGACTGTTCTCCTGGCGTGGCTTGTGCCCGGCATGGGCCACTGGTACATCGGCCAGCGGGTCAAGGGCGCGGCCTTCTTCTTTCTGGTCACCGTCACCTTCGCCACCGGCGTACTGATTACCCAGGGCGGCTGCGTGGACCTGGGGCGCCATCCCTACGCGTTTATTCTCCAGGCGTCCAACGGGCTGGTGGCGCTCGCCGCACTGGTGTTCACCTGGGGCAGCCACGAGTTCCCCGCCTCGACACTGGGCGACCTGGGGATGCTCTACACACTGGTCGCCGGCGCCCTGAACGTCCTGCTCATCGGCGATGCCCTGTACCGCGCAGGCCCGACAGAGGAAGGAGAGGCCGCCTGATGAGCAGCCCCGTCGAATACGTGGCCGGGTTCGTCCTCTGCATCATCGTGGCCCTGGTGTACAGCATGGCCCGCAAGGACGAACCGGCCGAAGTGATCCGGGAGGCATTGCTTGTGCTCGGCTGGATTCTCGGTGCGATCGCGGTGATTGTGCTGGCGGTTTTTGTGGCCACGATGTTTGTCTGAACGGGGGCCGGGGAGCATCCATTCCTTTTTTCTGGAAATGGTACTTGACACACCATTCTGGCAAAATATAATCTGCCTAATAGATGTTCGACTGGAGTCAGCCAGCCCATGGCATTTTTGAGGCGTCCGGAGTTGTTCCGGAGAATTAATTTGTGGCAGGAAAGGAGCCAGGCATGACAGAGAGGGAATCGTCTTCGCGAGCTGCAGGCATTCGGGGGAAGAGATGGGCGCTGTTGGCCCTGTTCGCGATTCTGGCCGCCGGATGCAGTACGGTTGGCCTACAGGTCAGCCAGCCGGTGGGTGCGGAGGTCGAGCTTTACCAGAAGGGCAAGTGGTTCAGTTCCTTCGGGCCCGACTGGGGGACCCGCTGGCATAAGGTCAGCGTACAGTCGGTCGACGCCGACACGAACCCGGTCCTCGAGCTGGAGGCCCGTGACGGCTGGTTAGGCCGGACGTTCACCGCGTTCCCGCGGCGGTATCGTGCCCGGTTCGACCTGTCGAGCATCGACCTTTATCCCGGCACCTCGCAGAACCTGGTCGAGGTGTGGCGTGTCCGAGAGGTCGTCCCGCCCGAACATCAGCGGACGGTCGACCTGTGGCAGCAGGGGAGGACCTTGGACGCGCTGGTCCGCCTGCCGCTGCCCGCGTTCGCCGACGTGCTGTACTCGATGGGGCACCGGTTCGAGAACCTGTGCCGCGAGGTCCCGAGCGACCGGTTGAGAGAGGCCCGGGCCATGTACGACGAGTGGGCCACCACCTACCTCGAGACATCGCAAAGCCCCAGCCCGATCTCCTACGAGATCATGCTCAAGTACCTGTTCAACCCGCAACAGCTTGATCGGCTCCTGAGCTGGGCCGACCGGGGCGTTACGCTTCGCGAGACGCGCTGGACCGGGCGCGATTCCTGGGGCCTGCTCCGCCTCATCCCGTTCCCCAGGACCTATCGCACACGGATCAACATTTACGAGGACGTCGTCCTCCGCCACCTGCTCGAACGGAAGGTCGAGCGCACCCTGGTCCACGCCCCCACCTTCGAGGTGTTCGCAGAGGTGCGGACCTTCGACACCAGCTACTTCAGCGACCGGGTCCTGCCCGAGATCAACCTCATCCAGGGCCAGCCGAAACCGGTCTCGGTCCAGGTCCCCGAACTCGCCGATGTCGACGAACTGCTCCGAACGGGGCACACCCGACCGCTGCTGGTCGATGGCGTCTCCATCGCTGCGTACCAGCAGGACCGGGCGACGCTCGTCCAGATGGGGTCGCCGGACCAGCAGGCCCGGGCGATGTCTTTCGAAGAGGCACACGCGGGCGAGGCCGAGTCGGACCCTGTCACGTTGACTTACGAGGAGAAGGTGGAAGCACTTCGTAGCGGCCTGCCCCTGCCGAAGGACGTTTCGCTCGACGTCACCAGCTTGCACTCGCAGGTCCTCGGGGCCGTCCTCTCCAACCAGCTCGCATACATCGTGATCTGGAGGAGCCCCAGAGAGGTCGACACAAGCCAGTTCCTCACCACCGTGGTGACCGTTGAACCCGAGGGGATGGCGAGGGTCTGGGCCATCCGCAACAACCGGGTGCTGCGTACGGCTCGGGGTGCGTTCCCCGACGGCCGCGCCCCGGCCGCCAACGTGGTTCGGTTCGTTGGTCGGACGCTGGGCGGCCTGTTCCATCGGTCCGAGCGGCCCGTCGCCGTCTTCGCGTTCGGCAACCGCGAGCTCGCCCCCTGGACGGACATAGACCGCGAGCCGGTCGACCGTGTCGATCTCATTCGCGAGTTCAAGGCCCTTTCGGAGAGCAACTGAGGACGCCCCGGGCGAATAGCCGGCCGGGACCAACGGAAAGGATGAGTATCATGATGACGACCAGTCGCACATTCAATCTCGGGTTGTTGCTGGCAACAATGGCCGCTCTCGCTCTCGGGATGGGATACCCAACCGCGGCAATGGCCGATCAGGCATCGTCACCTGACGCCGATAAGCTGGCCGAGGCCGTGGAGCAGCTCGCCCCCGAGCAGCGCCTGGCGCTGGTCCAAAGTGTGACCGCTGTCTCGCCCGAGGCCCGCCTGGCGGTGCGGATGGTCAACCGCGGATACTCTATTGACGAGGTTCAGGACCGGCTTGCGCTTCTGACCGATTGCGAGATCGAGAAGCTGGCCGGTGATCCGGAGGCACTGGAGGCAGGAGCCGGCGTCGGCATCGTTGTCTTCTTGCTGTCGCTGGTGCTGGTCGCCGCCCTGGTGGCGTGGTATTTCATTGTCGAGGACCCCGGTACGCCGGACCCGCACCAGCCGCCCGCAGGGTAAACAGCCCCGCATCGTAACTGCTGCGACTTTCAGGCCCCCGCCCGGCTTTTCAAGTCTGAACAGCCGGGCGGCCCTGTATCCTGCCGGCCCACGGCCCCTTCTCCCGGGTGTCTCGGCCTTGCCGAATCATACCGCGTGGCTCCGTCCGAACGAAATACATCGTCGCGAGTCATTTCTGCGCGAGAACCGGCCAAGTTGTATTAAAGGTTGCGCGGGCCCTATGCCGATATGTAGAAAAGGATATCCTGCGCGGCGAGACCATGCGATGGATTCGAATCATCGGCGTCCTGATCCTGGCGGCCCTTATCCAGGGGGCTGTGCTCCCCGCCGTTGAGATCGGTCGCGCCCGGCCCGAACTGCTCCTTCTGCTCGCCCTGTACATTGCGGCCCACGAGCGTCCCGGCCGGGGCTCGCGATGGGGCGCGTTCTGGGTCGGCTGGATCGCCGGGTTTCTGCAGGATATCCACTTGACGGGCGTGGTTCTGCCCTTCGGGACGACGGCCCTTGTATACGGGGCGCTGGCGCTGGCGCTGCATCGGTTGGGTACGGAACTCTTTCTCGACAGCATCCTCGCCCAGATATTGATCCTGTTGCCGGCGGTCCTCGTGGCCCGGGTCGTCCTCGCCCTGGTGCTGGTGGTCGTGTCGGCGGCCCCGGCGGGTCCGGCTCTGGCTCTGGCCTGGCGGGCCTCGTTTTATTCCGCGCTTGTGGCCCCGTTGGTATTTCTGGCTTTACGGCCATTGGAACGTTTCCTGTTGGCCCCTTCGCAAAGGACGTTCAGCCGTGCATAGACGCCGCTTGCGAGTCCTGTTTCTGGTGATGGTGGCGATGGCCCTGGTCATTCAGGGGCGGCTGGTGGTCCTCCAACTCGTTCGCGGCGAGCATTATCGCGATTATGCCGACCGGCAATCTGTCGCCCTGTCGCCAATCGATGTCGCCCGAGGACGAATCCTGACCGGCGACGGCGTGGTCCTTGCGGAAGACCGGCTCCGGTACGACGTAGCGGTCATCATCGGCCGGCTCGATCCGTCCGACGAACGCGCCATCCGCCGCCCGCTTCGCCGGCTGTTCTGGGTGTCCCACCGGCAGAAGCTCGTTCGGATCGCACATACCGAATGGCGGCTGCGAACCGAGAACGGCCCGGACGGCGAAGCGCGGGTCGTCGTGGAGGCCGAATCCGAGCTGGAAGTCGAGGTGCTCGACCGGAGCCAGCAGCCGCTCCTCAAAGTCGTCCATCGAAAGAATGAGTTCCCGCTGCCCGACCACCTGATCCGATCAGTCATTCAGATCGATCGTCTGACCCGGCCCACGCGAGAGGAACTGGCCGGAGCAGCCGGCGAGCTGCTCGACGCGGCCCGTGCCACTGCCGGCCAGGCCCCGCCCGATCTGGTCAGGACGGCTGTCGACAAAGTGGGCTCGGCCCTCGACTCGGCCGACGGCGACCTGCGGCGGGCCCTCCGGGCCGCAGCGGCCGAGCTTACCGCCAGAATCGAGGAGCACGAGGGTGACGACTTGCCCGCCGGCCTTATCGCGGCGGCCGACCGACTGCATCGGAAGACCCGCGACCGGAGGCAGGAGATATTGGCCGATGTCCTCGACACCGCCGTCGATGTCGCCCGACTGCGGACACCGGTCTTCGCCCCGGTCCCCATTATCGAGGACGTGTGTTATGACCGGTCCGTTGTGCCCATCGAGACGCAGCCCGACCAGTTTCGCGGGTTCGTCATCCAGCCCCGCCGGCGGCGCGATGCGGAAGCCGTACTCGCACCGCACCTGATCGGATACGTCTCCGGCTTCAACGAGGCGGATGTCGAACGGAAACTCCGCCAGTATCCCGGCTGGCCCGGTCGCAGTTATTTCCTGCAGCAGCGAGCCGGGCGGGACGGCATCGAGCATCATTTCGACGACCTCCTGCGGGGCCGGTTCGGCGTCGAGTGCATCGAGCGGGACCACCTCAACCGTCCCCAGCGCGAGCTGGCCCGAGCCCCGGCGACTCCCGCCCGTGACGTGGTGCTGACCATCGACAGCCGTCTGCAGGCCATCGTCGAGGACGCCCTGGCCAACGCCGCGTATCGCGGCGGTCGGCCCGCCGTGGGAGCGGCAGTCTTCGCCGACGTACACACCGGCCACATTCTCGCCATCGCATCGAGCCCGACGTATGATCCCGCCGCCTTCAACAGCGCCCGCGCCTATCAGCGGCTGGTCGATGATCCCGACCACCCCCTGTTCAACCGGGCGATGCGAGCCCGGCTGCCCCTGGGCTCGGTGTTCAAACTGGTGACCGCGCTGGCCGGGCTGGAGAACGGTGCCGGCCCGGCCCGCATCCACTGCTCCGGCGGGGTACAGTACGGCCGTCGATACTTCCGCTGCCATTCGCCGCACGGGACGCTCGACCTCGAGCAGGCCATCCAGCGGTCGTGCAACAGCTATTTCTTTGTTGTTGGGCGACAGATCGGGGACAGCGCCCTGATCGACATGGCCCGCCGCTTCGGCTTCGGCCGGAGGACCGGGGTCGAGTTTCCGAGCGAGCGTCCGGGCAACGTGCCCGCCCGCGCCGCGGGCGGCGAACTGCTCAACATGACGATCGGGCAGGGCCAATTGGCGGTGACTCCCGTGCAGACCGTCCAGATGATTGCGGCCCTTGCGAACGGGGGCACACTCGTCCCCGTCACGCTGGTTCGCGAACTGAGGACCTTTCAGGCCGACGACGGTGGGCAGCCCCTGCACGACAGCCGCCGGCCCGAGCAACTCGGCATCTCCCGGTCGTCGCTCGATACGGTCCGGGCGGGGATGTATCGATCGGTCAACGAGCAGGGGGGCACGGGCCGGGTCGCGTTTACCGGGTTCAACCGTCCGTTCAAGGTGTGCGGCAAGACGAGTACCGCCCAGCGGACGGTCCGGCGGAACGGCGAGGTGGTGGTGGACAACGTGGGCTGGTTCGCGGGCTTTGCTCCGCACGACCGCCCTCAGATCGCGTTTGCCGTCGCGGTGGAGCGCCTGTCGCGGGGCGATTCGGGCAGCCGGACAGCCGGCCCCATCGCCCGGGATATCCTCGACCGGATACCGCTCGATCTGCTCGGCATCGAGGGGGAGGGCAGAGGCCGATGATGAACCCGATCCGCATCGTCCGGCATCTCGACTGGCGAGTCGTCTTCATCGTGCTGGCCCTGGTCCTCTTCACCTGGCCCTATATGCGCAGCGCGTCATATCGGTCCGACCGGGGCGGGCAGGGCCACTACACCTCGAGCCCTCAGAAACAGCTTGTGTGGGCGGCGGCGGGCGTGGCCGCGGCACTATTGCTGCTGGTGCCCGGCTATCGTGTGCTGACGCAGCTATCGATCTTTCTCTACACCGGCAGCTTGGTCCTCCTCGTTGCCGTCCGGTTGTACGGGCGAGTGATCAATCGAGCGACGCGCTGGATCGACCTGGGCGGCGGAATCCAGTTTCAGCCGTCCGAGTTGGCCAAGATCGCCACCCTGCTGCTGCTGGCACACGTTCTGTCCGACCGTCACAAGGCCCGACGTTTCGGCCATATCGTCGGGGTGTTCGCAATCGCCGCGGTCCCGGCGGGCCTCATCGCCATCCAGCCCGACCTGGGCACCGCCCTGATATTCATCCCGATGGCGGCGGCGATGGTGTATATTGCGGAAGCCCGGCCAAGGCACCTCGCGACCCTGGCACTGGCAGCCGTGCTGGCCATGCCCCTGCTCTGGATGGGGATGAAGCCGGGCCAGCGGGACCGGGTAACCGTGTGGCTCCGCCAGGGGCAGGAGGTGACACAGGCCGAGCGGGTGGGCAGGTACCACGATCGGCTTCAGACGACCATCGCCATCGGGTCCGGCGGGTGGACGGGCCGGGGCCTGGGCCAGGGCCGCCAGAACCGGCTGAACTATATCGGCTTCCGGAACACCGATTTCATCTTTGCGGTCATCTGCGAGGAGGCGGGATTCCTCGGGGCCGGCATCGTCATCCTCGGGTACCTGCTGTTCGCCGCCGCCGGGCTGGACATTGCGGCCCGGTGCCGTGAGCGGACCGGGCGGCTGGTCGCGGTGGGAGCGGTCACGCTGCTGGTCGCACAGGGGATGGTGAACATGGGGATGGCGACCGGGATATTGCCCATCGTCGGGATCACCCTCCCGTTTATCAGCTACGGCGGGTCCTCGCTGGTCGCCTCGTTCCTGGCCGTGTCCCTGATATTGAACGTGGGGCTCAGGCGGCCGCGGATCACGTTCGCACGCGAGGAACTCGGCGTCAAGGAGGTGCCGGCCCAATGACGGCCGATCGCGACCGATGCGAACGCTGTGGCCGATGCTGCTGCCTCAAGATGATCCTCGACGGAGAGGTGGTCTATCTGCCGTTCCACTGCGAATACTACGATCCCGCCACTCGGCTCTGCACCGTGTACGACCGACGCTTCGAGGCGAACCCCCATTGCCTGACCGTCGAGCAGGGCATCGAGTTGGGCGTGTTCCCCGCCGACTGCCCGTATGTACGCAACCTGGCTGACTACGACCCGCCGCGCACGGAATGCACCCGCGAAGAGCTCGAGCTGTACCTGGACACGGCGGACTCCGACGGTGACACCTCGTAAGAGAAGACCGCTAATCCGTCGTCGACGCGCCGGCTACCTCAGTTGGCGGAGCGAGGTCGGACGCCAATCAGTCGTCCTGACGGATAAGCTCGACGCCGGAGAGCACGGGCGGATGCTCGCTGCCTTCGGCCGGATTCAACCGCAGTTGCAGGTGGCGGCCGATCTCCACGTCCTCGAAGGTTCTGGTGACCGCCCGGTTGGCGCCTCCGGCGGCCTCGGCCACGTCAAAGCCGGTGGCCACGACCTCGTCGTCAAACTGGATGTCGAACACCCGTTCTCCCGGCTCGACCCCCTCCGGCTCGGCGAAGTGGAGTGTAACCGTAAACCGCGCCCCGTCTCCCCGCACGTCGCGAACGTCGAGCCGTCGGATGCCGATCCTGCCGGACGCTGCCACCCAGTTCAGGCCGGAAGAGGCCTCGACGAGTAGCGCGTGCTTACGATAGTATCGGGCGGCATCGGCGTCCTCGACGTCTCGAACGCGCAGATCAACCCGGGGGCGGGACGGTGCTTCGCGGGGGTGGTGCAGCCACAGGGTGCCGTTATCGGCGAGGCGGTTGCCCGGTGCGCCGAGGTTGATGCCGACCCGCCGGATCGGGTCCCGGATGCGGTGGAGTGTGCCGTGCGCGATCCATTGCTCCATCTCGGGCATGTGGACGAGCCCCAGGGACGTCTGGTTCTGGTAGGAACAGGTGCATGTTCGGGTGTAGTCGGGCGCGTTGAGCACCCCGTCGGCCGGGATCAGGTTCGCCGTACAGCCCGCCCGGAACCCGCCGAGCGTCCCCGTCCCGCTGCCGTGCTCCATGTCGGCGAACCCGGCGGAGCCCGACCGGAAGAACAGCATGTGGGTGTTGGCGGTGGCCGTGTTGCAGCCGTAGTCGCGCTGATAAGACCAGGCCACGGGCTGCCCGGTGATCAGGTGGGGCCGCACCAGGTCCTCTCCTGTGAGCAGGTTGATCGCCTGCCCCGGCCTTCCCGGCATGATCATGTCGTCGCGGAGGATAACCGGCCCGCTGTAGCTCTCGTCGATCCGTCGCCACAGGATTTCGCCGTTCTCGCCCCGTCGGGCGATCATTGCCGATGACGGCTCGTCCTGCAGCGGCCGTCGGCCCTCTCGCGAAGCGCCCTCGATGAGGATGTCGTGTGTGGTGCTGTAGCTCAGGAATGTACCGAACACCTTCTCATCGGTGCTCCATATCTCCTCGCCCGTTCTGATATCGAGGGCATAGATCGTGGATTTCCTCCCCAACCTCATTTCCCTCACCTGGGCCATCTCGACTGCCCACTCCGACAGAAGATCGCTGACGAACAACCGCCCGTTGGCCGACATTATCCTGTTGTGGCGAAATCCGACGATGAGGAGATCGTGTTTTATGCTGTAGCTGAGGAAGGAGTCGAACACATTTTCATCGGTGCTCCAGATACTCTCGCCTGTTCTGATGTTGAGAGCATAGATCATCGATTTCCTCCCCTCTTCCACTTTCCTTGCCCTTTCCCTCGCCTGAGCCATTCCGACTGCCACCTCCGACAGCAGATCGGTGACGAACAGCCGCCCGTTGGCCGAGATAATGGCGTTGTGGCGGAACCCGACCTCGGCGTCACGAACCCATAGGACTTCGCCCGAGTGGCGGTCCATGGCCACCAGCCGGTCGCTCGAGGTCCCGTCCCACGGGTCGCGGGTGGTGCCCAGCCGGCCCCGCTCGAAAATGTGGGGGTTCGTGGT
>PWKM01000348.1 GCA_003559755.1 Planctomycetota bacterium | reverse complement strand
TTCTTCTCGACGATCTGGGTCATCGCGCCTCCCCGTTTGCCACGTACACCCGTTGTCCGGTCCGCGTCTGCTCCATCTCCGTGAGCAGCCCCTCGAGTTCGAGCGTCTGCTCCCGGTAATCGATGGGGCTGGTGTCGACGAGCAGGAGCGGGGCGTCGTCGTACACCCGGAAGTATTCGCCGTATGCCGCCGACAGGTCCTCGATGTACTCGCGGTCGAGCCCGGACTCGCAGGGGATGCCCCGGTCGGCGATCCGGCGGAGCAGGGTATCGACGTCGGCCAGCAGCAGGACGACGAGGTCGGGTTCGGCCGCCCGGGCCGCCATCATCCGGTAGAACTGCTCGTACAGATCGAGTTCGTCGTCGCTCAGTGTCAGCCCGGCGAAGATGCGGTCCTTGTCGAAGATATAGTCCGAGATGATGAGCGGCTCGAACAGGTCGTGCTGCCGCATCTCGGTCTGCTGCCGGTACCGGGAGGCGAGAAACGAGAGCTGTGTGGCGAGGGCGTAGCGTCTGCGGTCGGAGTAGAAGTTCTCGAGGAACGGGTTGGTGTCGGCGGCCTCGAGCACGAGCCGGCCCCCCAGCCGCTGGGCGAGCGTCCGGGCCAAGCTCGTCTTGCCCACCCCGATCGGGCCCTCGATGGCAATGTGTTTATAGTCGCCGAACAACCGTGTTGTCCTCATTGCGCAGTGTCGTGAGTAACTGGCGCGGCCCGGTGCCGCGCCCGGTTCGCGCCCGCTCCGTCCCGGAGTCCGGCGAGGGGGACATCGGCTCGTTCGCCATTCACCGGTCCTCGGCTAGCCGCTCCAGCAGTTCGCCGACCGTTTTGCCCTCGGTCGGGTGGCGGACGTCGCGGGCGATCTCGGCGAGCGGGTCGAGCACGAACGCCCGCTCGCACATCCTCGGGTGGGGCACCGCCAGCCGGTCAGTCTGCACCACCTTATCACCGAAAAGCAGCAGGTCAAGATCGATGGTCCGCGGCCCCCAGCGTTCCCGGCGTTCCCGGCCGAGCCGGTCCTCGATCTCGCGCAGCCCGTCGAGCAGTTCTTCCGGGGCGAGCCCGGTCCGGAGCTCGGCCGCCGCATTGAGGAACCGGGGCTGGTCGGTCACCCCGACCGGCTCGGTCTCGATGACCGACGACTGCCGGACCACGCGGGTGCGGGGGAGCCGGTTCATCCGATCGACGGCGTCGGCGATGTTCGCCGTCCGGTCGCCGAGGTTCGATCCGATGCCGATGAACGCTCGTGCCATCGCTTATCCCAGGTGCTTGTAGGCCCGGCTGCGGAACTCGACCCCCAGCCGCTCGGCGAGCCGCCCGACCGCCTCGACATCGACGCCCGGATAGTCGAGCGCGGTGATCGCGACGTGCGGCACGTATTGTTTCGCCGCCCGCACGAACTCCAGGACCGCCTCATAGGCCCGCCCGCCGTAGTCCGACCGGGACAGGGCGGCGTACTGGTCGGGGTCGGCCGTGTTCACGCTCACGCTGACCGAGTCGATGAGCCCGGACAGCTTCGGGGCGATCGGCTCGCCCGCGACCAGGTCGCCCTGCCCGTTCGTGTTCAGCCGGGTACGACCGCCCCGCTGCTTGACCCATCGGGCGACGTCGAGCAGCACGTCGAGCCGCAGCGTGGGCTCGCCGAACCCGCAGAACACGATCTCGTCGTAGTCCGCCGGGTCCCCGATCGCCGCGATCACCTCCTCGGCCGTCGGCTCCTGCTCCCGCTCCATCCCCAGCCAATGGCCCTTGACCCGCGGGGCCGCCGAGCGGGGGCAGAAGACGCATCGGTTCGTGCACCGGTTGGTCAGGTTGACGTAGAGCGAGTCGCGGATCGGATAGGCGATGGTGCGCTCGCGGTCGGCGCCCAGGCCGAACAGGAGCCGGGCGTTGGTCGAGGTGATCCGGTCCACGTCGTCCAGTGTGAGGCCCAGCAGGTCGGCCAGGAACCGGGCCGTGTGCATCACGAACGCCGGCTCGTTCCGTTTTCCGCGGACCGCCTGGGGGGCCAGGTACGGGCTGTCGGTCTCGACCATCAGGTGTTGTGACGGCACGGCCCGGGCCGCTTCCCGCAGGTCGTCGGACCGCTTGTAGGTGACCTGGCCGGCGAACGATATCATCAGCCCCAGGTCGCAACAGCGGAGCGCAGTGTCGGCGTCGCCCGAGAAGCAGTGCAGGACGCCCCGCACCCCGGCCGTTTCGAGCATCGGCAGGCAGTCGTCGAACGCATCGCGGCAGTGGACGATGGCCGGGAGATCGAGCTCCCGTGCGAGTTCGAGCTGGGCCTCGAACGCGGCCCGCTGGACGTCGCGCGGTTGGCGGTCGTAGTGGTAGTCCAGCCCGATCTCTCCGATGGCCACGCACCGGTCGTCGTCCGCGAGTTCACGGAGCCGGTCGATTGCTCCGTCGTCCACGCCCGCCGCGGCGTCCCGGTCCATCCCGACCGCGGCCAGGACCAGGCGGTGGCGGTGTGCCAGGTCGAGCGCCGCCCGGCTGTCGTCGAGCGTTGTCCCCGGGCAGACGACCAGCTCGACGCCGGCCTCTTCGGCCCGGTCCAGGACGTCGTTCCGGTCGTCGTCGAACCGGGGGGCAGTGATGTGTGCGTGCGAGTCGATCATCGTGGGGCGTCATCCTTTCGTGTGGCGAACGGTCGTTCGTGTGCGAAGTCCGGGCGCAGGACGTCGCGGCTCTCCGGCGTCTGGGCGTAGAAATTGAGGAAGCCCAGCCCGTCGGCGGTGTCTCGGAGTTTCTCATACTCGGCTGCGGTGATCGGGCGGTCCAGCTCGGTGTACTCCGAGGCCAGATGGGCCGGGCCGTACTGTGCCATCAAGCTGAACCACGTCTCGACCGACAGCTCGTCGGCGATCCAGCGGAGCGTCTCCCGCACACCGGCCAGCCGGTCGGGGAGTGCCAGCAGGCGGATGAGCAGGCCGCGCACGGCCCGGCCGGAGCCGTCGAAGAGCAGGTCGCCGACCTGGCGGTACATCTCGAGGACCGCCGCACGATTGACCGACGGGTAGTCCCGCGCCCCGGAGTACCGCTCGGCGGGCTCCGGCCGGCTGTACCGCATGTCGGGCAGGTACACGTCGACCACCCCGTCGAGCAGGCGGAGTGCGTCGAGGCGGTCGTATCCGCCGGTGTTATACACCACGGGCAGGTCCAGCCCCTGTTCGGCGGCTCGGGCCAGTGCCTCGATGATCTGGGGCACCCAGGGGGTCGGCGAGACGAGCTCGATGTTGCTCGCCCCGTCGTCACGCAGCCGCAGCATCGCGTCCGCCAGCACGTCGGTGGTCATTCGTTCGCCCCGCTCGGCCTGGCTGATCTGCCAGTTCTGGCAATAGACACACGCCAGGTTGCACCGCGAGAAGAAGAGTGTGCCCGGCCGGGAGCCGAGGGCCGGCTCCTCGCCCGGATGGAGCAGGGCGGTCGCCACCACGGCGGTCGGGCCGCAGCCGCATCGTCCGAGCTCGCCCGCCAGCCGGTCGGCCCGGCATCGATGGCCGCACAGCTCGCACGCTTCGAGCGCGCCGTGCGCCGCGGCCGCCCGCCGCTTCAGTTGTTCCACAGAAAGCCGCATATCGTTATTATAGCAGGTCCGCCGGGCGCGGGAGATCCCGGGGATTTCGCGGCTCCCGGCCGATGCCGGTTATCGGACCATCAGGGCGAGCAGTGCTTTCTTGGAGAAGATGGCGTTCCGCGCCTCGGCCTTGATGATCTGGCGCGGGCCGTCCATCACCTCGGCGGTGGCGCACACGCCGCGATGAGCCGGCCCGCTGTGGCTGTAGAGCACGTCGTCCTTCGCCAGGTCCAGCACCTCGTCGGTGACCGTCCACTCCTCGACCTTCACCGCCTGCTCCTCCGGCGATTGCTCGCCGGCGAGCATGCTCCGGATGAGCGTGCTGGCCTGGACGAAATCGGCCCCTTCGACCGCTTTCTTGAGGTCGGTGACGACCTCGAGCCGGGTGCCCGCCTGCTCGGCCTTCACCTTCCCCTCGCTGAGGATGTCGGGGTCGATGGTCTCGGCGTAGGAGGGCGGCACGGCAGCGACGAAGTGGATGCCCATCACCGGGCAGACCCGCAGGAAGGAGTGGAGCAGCCCGCGTGCCATCCCGGTATAGACCAGGTTCAGCCCCTCGAGCCGGCCCTTCGCCTGCTTGATCGCCATCAGCTCTCCGAGTGTGTGGGTGGTGTGGTCGCGCGGTGTGCAGGCGTTGAGCACCGGGCAGGTGAGGTTGGCCGCCGCTTCGTCCATATCGTCCTGCGACCACAGCCGGGCGGCGAACACGTCGAGGTACTGGTCCATCGCCCGTGCGGTATCCGCCATCGATTCGCCCCGGCCCATCTGGGTCGACTCGACCGGCAGGTAGATGTTCGAGCCGCCGAGCTGGGCCATCGCCGCCTCGAAGCCGAGCCGGGTGCGGGTCGATTCATAGACGAACAAAAGCCCCTGCACCCGGCCCCGGAGCAGGCCGGCGTGGGTCATGTCGTACCGGTTGTCCCGGAACCACTCGCCCAGGGCGATCACCTCGTCCAGCTCTTCGCGGCTGAACACCCCGATATGGGGAGCTTGCCGCCCACGGATGTTATCGGTCAGGTCCGGGGCCGGCTGCCCCCTCTTCGACTGCATCATATCATTGCCTCCACTCTCTCCGTTCGATTGGTCGAATCAAGCCGCGTGGGATTATAGTGCCCGGCCGGAGCGGGCGCAACGTCCATTGATTGAGACCGCGTTTCCTGCTAGTATGCCCGTAGATAGGTCGCTTTACCCAAGTGATAAGGAGTTTGACTTGGCACCGAAGTATACCGATTTCGAGATCCCCGTCGAAGTGGCGGGCGTCCGCTTCCGCAACCCCTTCCTGGTGGCGTCCGGGCCGACGACGATGAACGCCGATCAGCTCCGGGCGATCAACGACAACGGCTGGGCCGCAGCCAGCTTGAAGCTGACCATATACCCCACCCCCTACATCAACGGCCGGCCGCGATACGGCTATTACGAACAAGAGGAATACCTCTCGTTCACGTCCGAGAAGCGGCTGACCCTCGACGAACTGCTCAAGCTGATCGAGGAGGGCCGGAAGGTCGCCCCCGACATCGTCCTGTTCTCGAACATCACCTACTCGGGCGAGGACGTCGAGGGCTGGATCAAGGTGGCCAAGCAGTGTGAGGACGCGGGCGTCCATATCAACGAGCTGAATATGGGCTGCCCCAATATGTCGTTCAACGTCGAGATGAGCGGCGAAGACCACGGCGGCCCGAAGACCGGGGCCTCGCTGGGCTCGCATCCCGAGGCGGCATCGAGGATCGTCAAAGCGGTCAAGGAAGAGACAAACGTCCCCGTCTTCGTCAAGCTCTGCCCCGAGGGCGGCCAGATGGGCCGCGTGGCCAAGGCGGTCATCGACGCCGGGGCCGACTGCGTCGGCGGGAACGCCAACCGGCTGGCGGTGGTCCCGCTCAATCTCGACGACCCCGTCGCCTCCACCAACATGCTCCAGCGCGAGATCGGCCTGTCCTGCATGTCGGGCCGGTGGGTGCTGCCCCTGGCCAAGCGGGACGCCTACGAGATTCGGCGGATGATCGGGCCGGAGCCGGCCGCGTTCGCCTGCGGCGGGGTGACCGAGTGGCGGGACGCGGTGGAGATGGGGATGTGCGGGGCCGACCTCGTCGGGCTGTGCACCGCCACCCTCATCAAGGGCTACGGCTTCATGCCCGAGTTCATCCACCACGTCAAACAGTACATGCAAGAGCACGGGTACGAGACCTGGCGCGACCTGCGAGACCTGGTCGTCCGCAACCTGAAATCGGCGCCCGAACTGACCCTGTTCGAGGGCCACGCCCAGATCAAGGACCCCAACCTGTCCGCACCCTGCGTCTTCAACTGCCCGGCCCACGTCCCTGCACAGGGCTATGTGCGGGCGGTGGCCGCCGAGGACTTCGAGATGGCGTACCGGCTCATCTGCTCGAAGAACCCGTTCCAGTCGATCTGCGGAAAAATCTGCGACCACCCCTGCGAGGAGGCGTGTACCCGGCGGCACAAGGACGAGCCGCTCCGCATCCGGGACATCAAGGACGCCGTGCTCCGCTAAGCCGCGGAACAGGGCTGGACCCCGCCCATCGACCGGGCCGGAGAGCGGCCCGAGAAGGTGGCTGTCGTCGGCGCAGGCCCGGCCGGGCTGAGCTGCTCCTACGACCTGGCGCGGGCCGGATACCGAGTCACCGTGTTCGAGAAGAACGACGAGCCCGGCGGGGCTCTCCGCAAGTTCATCCCCCGGTTCCGGATGGGACTCGAGGAGCTCGAGGCGGACATCGAGATGGTCCGATCGCTCGGCGTCGAGATCAGGACCGGCCAGGCGTTGGGCCGCGACTTCACCATCGACACGCTGCAGGACGAGGACTACGCCCGCGTGTTCCTCGCGTTCGGCGCCTTGCAGGGCGGCAAGCCGGGCATCCCCGGCGAAGACGCCGACGGCTGCTCGACCGCCATCGACTTCCTCAAGACGCTGTCGCCCGACGACACCTCGGTTGCCGGAAAGCGCGTCGGCATCATCGGCGGCGGGTTCACCGCGGTCGATACCGCCCGAACCTGCGTCCGGCTCGGCGCCGAAAAGGTGTTCCTGCTCTACCGGCGGACCCGCGACGAGATGCCCGCCACCCCCGAGGAGGTCGTAGAGGCCGAGGAAGAAGGCGTCAAGGTGATGTACCTCGTATCGCCAAAAGAAGTGCTTACCCGGGACGGCGCGGTGGAAGGCCTGCAGATGGTCAACCTCACCCTCGGCGAGGAGGACGACTCCGGCCGACGCCGCCCCGAACTGGTCGAGGGCACCGAGTTCGCCCTCCAGCTCGACCAGGTCGTCTTCGCCATCAGCCAGCAGGTCGATTCCCAGCTCATCGGAGACATCGAGACCGTGGGCAGCTTCATCCGGGTCGACCGGGCCGACTGCCGCACGAGCGTCGCAGGCGTATATGCAGGCGGCGACTGTGCCGGCGGACGCATGGACGTGATCCAGGCGGTGGCCGACGGCAAACAGGCGGCCGCGTTCATCGACCGCGAACTGGCCGGGGACCAGGCACTGCTCGCCCCCGAGCCGGAGCTGACCGAGGTGGACGTCGATGACGTGCTCACCCGGAACGGCGACGACCCGCGCCGATGGCGCGTGCCCGTCAACCTGCGCCCGGCCGCCGAACGGGCGAAGGACTGGGACACGTACCGCCGGCCGATGACCCTCGAGGAAGCGGTGGCCGAGGCCGGCCGCTGCTACGGATGCGGATGCGGCGTCGGCTGCCAGATCTGCCAGGAGCTGTGCACCAAGTTCGCCTATGACGTCACGGGCAGCCGGATGGCTATGGACGACGACAAGTGCGTCGCCTGCGGGATGTGCGTCTGGCGCTGCCCGAACGACAACATCGAGATGATCCGGACCTCCGACGAGCCGATCTCCGTGGATACCTCGGCATAGCCGCCGGCGATATCGAGCAGGTTGGTTTCGCCAGTCAGACTCGCTGTAAAGAAAGGACAGGCCACATGGCTGACACGGTGTCGTTCGCAGAGTTCAAGAAGATGGAGCTGGTGATCGGGACGGTGACCTCGGTCGAGGACCACCCGGACGCCGACAAGCTGTACGTGCTCAAGGTCGACCTGGGCGAGTCGGAGGACCGCACCCTGGTGGCCGGGCTCAAGCCCTACTACGAGCGGGACGCCCTGACCGGCAAGCAGCTCGTGGTGGTCGCCAACATGGAGCCGGCCAACCTGCGCGGCGTCGAGAGCCGCGGGATGCTGCTCGCCGCCCAGGAGGGCGACAAGGTGGTCGTCGTCTCGCCGGAACAGCCGCTCGCCCCCGGCTCGAAAGTCCTCTGAGCCGATCGGCCCGCCGCTCCACGACGGCTCTGCGGTCTGTCGGACGCTGAACTGCGAGCAAGGGAGGGTCTGATGCGCGACGAACGGATCGAGGTGTGCCTCGGGGACATCACCGAGGTCGAGGCCGACGCGATCGTCAACGCCGCCAACAGCCAGCTTCAACTCGGCGGCGGCGTGGCCGGCGCCATCCGACGCAAGGGCGGCCCGGCCATCCAGGAGGAGTGCGACCGGATCGGGCCCATCGAGATCGGCCAGGCGGCGATCACCGGGGCCGGCTGGCTCAAAGCCCGGTACGTGATCCACGCCGCCGGGATGTCGCTGGGCGAGCCGGCGACCGCCGAGAGCATCGCCGACGCAACACGCGACAGCTTGCGACTCGCCGACGAACACAACCTGGAGTCCATCGCTTTCCCCGCGATCGGGACCGGGATCGCCGGCTTCCCCACCGACGAATGCGCCCGGACCATGGTCGCGGCCGTGCGCGAGCACCTCGACACGCACGACACGCCGCTCCGGCGAATCATCTTCGTGCTGTTCGACGACGAGTCCTACGGCGTGTTCGCCCGGGAACTGGCCGGCGACGACGGCTGAGCCGGCATGGCCCGCCGCCGGCCCCCGGCTCGATATCCCGCCAACCGGCCGGGCATTTGACGGCGAAAGTGCCGGTGATAAAATAAGCGGGAACGAGGCGAACGCCTCCGCATCGCCCCGGGCCGAGTGGCGGAACTGGCATACGCGACGGACTTAAAATTCGTTGCCCGTAAGGGCATGGGAGTTCGAGTCTCCCCTCGGCCACCACGGTTCGAACCATCCGGCGTCGCTGACAGACAAAAGGGAAGCCCTATGCGATTTCACGCTCTCTGCCTGTGCTGCCTGGCCCTTGCCGCCGCACCCGCTGCGGGCGGCGAACTCCCGTCCTGGGGGGCGCTGACCGCCAACAACGTCCGCGTCCGATCCGGCCGCGACCTCGCCTTCCGCGAGATGTGTACCCTCCCCGTGGGGCACATCGTGCGCGTGCTCGAGGCCAGCGAGGACGGCGAATGGTACCGGCTGGTCCCGCCGCCGGAGGGCGACGTGTACATCTTTGCCGAGTTCGTCAGAGAACAGGACGGCCGGGGAACCGTCACCGGCAACCGGGTGAACGTGCGGGTCCGCCCGGACCTGACCGGCGAGGTCGTCGATCAGCTTGACGAGGACGCCACGGTGACGATCAAGGAGAAAGTCGACGGCGAGGACGGCGAGTGGTACAAGATCGAGCCGCCCGACACGGCACGGGCCTGGATCAGCGCCCGGCACGTCGAGCTGATGACCGACGAAGAGCTGGCCGAGTTCCGGGAGAAGAAGGCCGAAGAAGCACGACAGGCCGCCGAACGGGCTCAGCGCGAGCGGGACGAAGCGCGGTTGGTGCGCGTCGACGACTGGGTGCGGAAGAACCCCGAGGATTACGAGGGCGCCCTGGCCCGCTGCCGCGAGGCCCTGAGGGAAATCGAGCATCCCGAGGTGCGGGAGAAGCTCGAAACGCTGCGCGACACCGTCAGAGCCCGACAGGAAGAGGCGGAAAGACGGCGCGAGGAAGAGCGGAAGGCGCGGGAGCGGGCGCTGCTCGCCGACGCCGACGCCGCATTCGAGCGCGAACTGAAGAAGGGCCTGCCCGACCGGGCGCTGGACGCCGTGATCGAGAACTACCGGGAGGTACTCGAGAAGCTGACCGAGGAGCCGCTCAAACAGAAGGCCCGGGCACAGACCGCCGTGGCGACCGACATGCGGGCGATCCAGGCGGCGATGGCGGCGAAAGCCGACCCGCCGGAACCGTCCGACTTCGACTTCGACGAGGCAGCCGAGACGTTCGACATGGAACGCGAGGTCAGGGCGCTCAGCGAGGCCCGACGACTCGCCGAACGCACCGCGGAGGAGGAACGCAAGGCACAGGAGCGGGCGGCACTGGCAGAGGCCGACGCCGTCTTCCACCGCGAAATGAAGAAGGAACTGGCCGACCGGGACTTTGGCGCGGTGGTCGCCAGCTACCGGGCGGCCCTCGAGACGCTGACCGAGGAGCCGCTCCGGCAGGAGGCCGAGGCAAAGAGCGCTTTTGCCGGCGAGATAATGGCGAACCTCCAGGCAGCACTGGAACGAGCCGACCCGCCGCCGCCCCCCGATTTCGATTTCGACGAGGCAGCCGAACTGTTCGACTTGAGGGCCGAGGTCCAAGCTTTGGGGGAAGCCCGCCGGCTCGCCGAACGGACCGCGGCGGAGGAGCGGGCGAGGCCGACGACCGCCGAGGGCTGGATCGCCTACCTGGGCGCCGGGCTGGCCGATACCGGGGCGAGCCACCGGGTGACTCGGGGCGGAGCCGTCGTCGCGCTCGTCAAGAGCGAGCGGCTCGACCTCGGCTCGTTCCTCGGCGTACGCCTGCGGATAAGCGGCAGCCCGGCGGGCACCGCGACCGTCGCGGGCGAGGAAGTGCCGATCATCGATGTCGAGACGCTCGAACCGGCCCTGGAGACCATCGCGCCCGACTGACCCCGGTCACCATTCGACGGTTTCCCGCCGGACGGCCCCGCCCCGCAACCCGACGATCACCAGCCGCCCGTCTTCGGGCGAAGCCCGGAGCGCGACGGGCGCGTCGTAGGGCTCGGGCCGCAACTCGCCGGACCGGTAAACGAACCACTTGCCGCCCACCTGGACCCAGCAGGCGAGCACGTCGCCCGCCGGAGCGAACATCACATCCCGGATTCGGGTTGCTCCCCGCTCGACATCGAGCTCGGCTCCGTTCACGACCAGAACCCAGTCGTCCTCGGACCGGGCGGCGGCGAAGGCGAGGTTCCGGCCCGACGGGTCGAAGACGGGCGGGCCGACCGCCGTGTAGTGCCCCGCCACCCGGGCGAAATCCCACACGACGAAGTACTCCGTCTCCCGCCGCACCCCGAACGCGGCCGATTGCCCCGCCGGGCTGGCCGCCAGGTGCTCGATCCAGCCCATCGCCCCCAGCGGGTAACGGACGCCCCACGGGCTCCCGTCCCGGACGACAAACCAGGCGTCGCCCTCCCGCGCCGCGAACAGCACCCAGCCGTCGACCGGGCAGAACACCGGGCTGCGGACTTCATCGTACCGGTCGCCCACCTGCCGGCCGTCGACCAGCACAAACGCCTCGCCGTCCCGTTCGGCGGCGAAAGCGATTGAAGAGCCGTCGGGGCAGAACACCGGCGTACCGACCCAGTCGAACCGCCGGCTGACGGCCCGGCCGTCAGCGACGACGAACCCCTCGCCGTCCTCCCAGGCCGCGAACGCAAGCCGTTCGCCATCGGGGCAGAATACCGGCCGGTCTCCGCCGTCGTACCGGTCGCCGACCGGCTCGCCGTCCAGGACCACGAACCACTGCCCATCGCGATAGGCGGGGAAGGCGACCGACTCGCCGCCGGGGCTGAACACCGGCTGCCAGACCCGCTCGTACTCCCC
>PWKM01000320.1 GCA_003559755.1 Planctomycetota bacterium | reverse complement strand
TGATCACTCCCTGCGGGATCGCCGACAAGGGCGTGACCAGCATGCGGGAGCTTCTGGGCAGGTCCGTCCCGATGGCCGAGGTGAAGGAAAAGCTGGTTCGACAGTTCGCCGCAGAGTTTGAATATCAGCAGATCGAGCGGGAGCAAATCCCGGATGGAGCCGAAACGTGACCTGCCGATATATCTATCAGCTTGCGGGAGACGATGGGAGCCGGGACCTGGCCCGGTCGGAGGCCGAGGCCGTCTGTGATGCCGAACAGATCGCCTATCGGCTGGTCGCTTCCGACAAGAGGGCGCGGCTCGAAGGGACCGGCTATCTCGCCGGCGGAATCGAACTGCTGGCCGAGGGGCCGGATGTCGGGGCGGCGTGTGAGGCGGTTCGCCGACTGGGCCTGGCGGCGGAACAGTTCGCCATCGATGTTGTGCGGCTCCCGGGCGGCCTGGACCTGTCCCGCCGCGATACCGCAAACGCTTTCGCGCTGGTGATCGAAGGCCGTCCGAACCTCGACGATCCCGCCGAGCGCTTCACGGTTTACGCGACACCCGAAGGGGTGTGGTTCGGTCGGGCGCTGGAGATGGGCGTTCCGCAGTGGAAGCGATTTGTCGCCAAGCTCCACGACTGCTCGTCGGCCCTCCCCGATCAAGCCGCACGTGCCGTCTGTAACCTGGAGGTGCGCGGGGGCGAGCGGGTGGTCGATCCCTGCTGCGGGTCGGGTACGCTCCTGCTGAACGCATCGGACCTCGGGGCCATTGTGTCGGGCTTCGACATCAACAAGAAGATGGTCGGGGCGACGAACGCGAACCTGCTCTACTTCGGGTTCCCGGCATCAGCCGAGCAGGCGGACGCAACGGAGGTGGGCGGTAATTACGACCTTGTGCTGACCAACCTGCCTTACGGCAAGATGTCGGCTGTATCTCCCGCCGATGAACTGCGACTGGTGAGCAACATCGTTAAGCTGGCCCCGCGCGGCGTCTTGATTACGACCAACGAAGTGACAGACGCTGTGCAAGAGGCGGGTGCCCGACTCGAACGGGTCATTCCGCTCTCAAAGTTTACTATCACCAGACAGTTATACCAGTACCGTCGCGATTAGACCCGGAGAAGGAAAGGAGTGGCGAGTTGACGGACCGCGAGAACTATCTGCGAAACGTGAAAATGACCGGACCGGAGTGGATTCCGGTCCACGTCAACCTGTCCGACTCGCTGTGGAATGAGCTTGGCGAAGAGTTGGACGAGGTCGTGGCACGTCATCCTCGACTCTTTCCGAACCACGACCCCCGCGACTTCAACACGTGGGCTCCCAGACAACGCAAAGGGCAATGTGAACGGGACCCGTGGGGCGTTCTGTGGGATTTCGAGTACGATGGGATCGAGGGCCAGACGGTCGAGCATCCGCTCGATGACTGGGCGAAGTTTAACAGCTTTGAGCCGCCGGACCCGATGCGATACACCGACCGAACCGAGATCGACTGGGACCGATGGCACGCCGATGTTCACTGGCAGAAGGAACGAGGCGAACTGACCGAGGGGAATCTGGACCACGGGTACTTCCTGATGCGGCTCTGGTATCTGCGCGGGTTCGACAATCTGATGCTGGACATCGCCACCGGCGAGCCGCGCCTGAGAAAACTGTGCGAAATGGTCACCCGCCGCAACCTCGTTCGCATCAGGCAGTTCATTGCGGCGGATGTCGATGTCGTTTATTTCGGCGAGGATCTGGGAACGCAGACGGCGTCGATCATCAGCCCGCGAGATTTCCGCGAGTGGGTCCTGCCTTACTACCGGCAGATGATGGGGCCCGTCCGTGAGGCCGGGATCGTCGTGGACACGCACAGCGACGGGTACATCATGGAGCTTGTTGATCTTTTGCTCGATGCGGGCGCCGACGTGCTGAACCCCCAGGACCTGTGTAACGGGATCGACAACATCGAGCGGGAGATCAAGGGCCGGTGCTGCATCAAGCTGGACGTGGACCGCCAGAAGATCATCCCGTTCGGCACACCGGGCGAAATCCGAGACCTGATCGAGGAAGAGACCCGTAAGCTCGGCTCGCCCGAGGGAGGGCTGTCGTTCATCTCTGGGGTCTTCCCCCCGACCCCGCCCGAGAACGTCGATGCCCTGCTCTCGGCCTTCGAGGAGTTCCAGACCTACTGGTGGGAATAACGTGCCCGACGGATTGTTCTACCGGGCAAGGCGATAAAAAACACACACGGGACCCTTCCGGAGGTCCCGTGCGTGTCGGTGGGGTAGACGGGATGGGGGAGTCCCGTCACCGGAGCGCCACTATCTGCCAGTAGCGATTACTTGTCACTTCCTCGCGAGATCCCGGGCGAGTCCGTGAAGGCGAACGTGATGTCCACGCGCCGGTTGCGCCGTTTGCCCTCGTCGGTCTCGTTATCGGCGACGGGAACGTCGGGGCCGAAGCTGCGAGTGATAATCTTGTTCTGGGGAACCCCCTGGCTGACCAGGAGCCGAGCGACGCTGTTTGCCCGGGCCATCCCCAGTCCGTAGTTGTCACCGTAGAGGTGCTTCACCCTGTTCAGCGGGTCGGAGTCGGTGTGGCCATCGACGATGGTCACGATGTCGCTGTCCAGACTGCGGACCTCTCGGGCGACCCGATTGAGCAGGTTCTTGGCCCCTGCCTCGATATCGACCTCGCCCGGATCGAACAGGATATCGCCCGCCAGTCGGATACCGGGCCGGCCGTCGTCGGTTACGATCGGCGTGCCAAGGCCGCGGAGCTGATCGGCAACGTCCACCCATCGTTCATCTGCCAGTTCCCGGCGTTCCGGGCCTTCGGTGGCTCTGGCGGTGAGGGCGTCCTTCAGCTCGTTGAGAACCGCCTGCTGCTGTTCGAGTTGCGTTCTCAAGCCCGCCAGTTGCTCCGCTCGGTTCCGCTCCTCCATCATCTGAGCTGCCAGGCGAGCTTCCAATTCCGATTTTTCGGAAGCAAGCTGTCGGTTCTGTTCCTGGAGCTGGCGGGCCATCCAGGAACTCCTGGATTCCAACCCGAGACTCCGCATCGTGCCCTGTATACTCGAGCAGCCGGTAAGAAAAACCATAACGCCGATTGCCACAAACGCCCCAACCCACCATTGCTTCATCATCGCCTCTACCTCCATATCCTGTGGTACAGAACCGTGCAGGACCCAATGTCCTATGATCCGTATCGACATGCGGGAGAAAATCCTTTAACAGAAAAATCCCGCGCAAATTAAAAATTGAGGACATGGAGGGGTGAAGTTGATTCAGCGCAGATCACTGGAGCCGCAGGCCCAGGTCGTCTCCCTTGACGCTCGTGTCTTCGGGGTTCGTTTGGAAGATTCCGCTGGGACCGGCGGAGATCACCCAGAGGTGGGTAGGCCGCGATGGTCCCGACCGTCCGGTGACGACCACGTACCGATTTCCCCACGGGTCGTTTCGGGACATGCCCATGTAGGGTCCACGCCAACCGTCGACTCGAGCTTTGTTTATGGAGAGAAAGCGTGAGATGTGGACGGCTCGGTCGGGATCGCCGTATCGGGCTTCTTCCCCGGCAGCGGAATCGCCGTCTGTGAACGTGAACGCCCACTGATCGGGCCAGGCGCCCGTGTCCTGCCGGTAGTTCATAATGTCTGCTGCAAGGCGCCTGAGGTCGCCCAAAGCTTGCGAACGCTCTCTCGCCAACCTCTGCTCGCTCAGCAGCGGGATGGCAACGGCCGTTGCCATGATGAGCATCGCCCCGATCGCGGTGAGTTGGACAGCAAGTGCTGCTCCGGACCATTTCTTCCAGAACGTCTTCATCCTGAGGCCTCCTCGGCTGGCTTCGGGTCGTGACGCCACGCGGCTTTCTGCTGTAGTATTCGGCAAACACCGTGCCGGCAATGAGCAGATTTTCGGACTTTATCGTGCCAAATCCGTAACCATCTGCACAGCAATTGGTTGTGTTGTGTGATACGAGATCTTCTGGAGTGACGATGGATTGTCGCGATTCCTACACGTTGCGTTGGGCGAATGTGTGTGCCGAACGGTTGTACACATAACGCATTGGAACGACAATGGTTATGCGATCTCCCTGCATTTCGTAGTGAAATCAGCGTGGATTGTGGCTTCCGTCAGGAGCCGCGTCGCGGCGGCGGCTCGAGGCCCAGCTCACGAAGGATGGCCTGCAGGTCCTCCCAGACCACTTTTTTCTGCTGTGGGGAGCGAAGCAGGTAGGCCGGGTGGTATGTGGGCATGAGTCTTACCCCGTGCCAATCGATGAATGCGCCCCGAATCCGCCCGATGGACACGCTCGGGTCTCGCAATAAACCTTTCAGGGCGACAGCACCCAGGCCACAGATGATTTCCGGTTCGATTATCTCGATCTGCTTCAGAATATACGGCAGGCACGGCGTCATCTCGGCGGGAGTAGGGGTCCGGTTGTTCGGCGGGCGGCATTTCAGGATGTTCCCGATGTACACGTCTTCGCGCTGGAGCCCCATCGCTTCAATCATTCGGGTGAGCAGTTGGCCAGCACGGCCGACGAAGGGGCGGCCCTGTCGGTCTTCGTCTGCGCCCGGCGCTTCGCCCACGAACATCAGGCGAGCGTCGGGGTTGCCCTCCCCGAACACCAACTTTGTGCGGGTGTCTCCGAACTGGCACTGGTGGCAGGTCTTCATCGCCTCGAACAGTTCGTCGAGTTGCGCCTGCTTCTCGTTTGGAGACTCGACGACCGCCATTTCGTCCGAATCGGCGGCAGCGGGTTCCGCAGGTGTGTGCTGGGTCTCGCCGTTGTCCGGTCGGATTGGATACAGGTCGGCGCCGAACCACTTTTCCAGTTCGATTCGGGCGAGGATTTCGTTCAGCAGTTCGTCTCTATCGCTGGGCACCTGGTCAGTTTGCTCCACGTTCCGCCTCTTCCAACAACCTTTGTGCGTCATCATCCCTTGCCCGCATCCGAGCTTCATGTTCTCGCAGTCGCGCCCTGCCGTGTTCATCCCACCAGGCCCGCCATTCGCGGGGAAGCACGCCCAGGTTCTCGCCGGTCAGCCGGCGGAGTGCGTCCTCGGCGGGCTGGTTGAAGAAGTACCGGTCGGAGTCGAACTGGACGGGGCGTGTATCGAACCAGGCCCCTCGTGTTTTGACATCGCCCATCCTCGGCGTGCCCATTAGCTGGTTCATGCCCATCGCCATTGAGGTGCCGGCGGGCGTCTCTGGGACTTGGATTTCGATGTTCGGGTAAAGTATTTCGATGAGGAAGGGGACAGAGCGGATGTTGCCCAGCTCCCCCAATGCGACGGCGAGTCGATGGTAGAGCGTCTTGGCGAAATCCTGGTCGCTTCGATCGTGGATGGGCGCCAGCTTGATGCCGGCGATCACGTCATGCATTACATCACAAACTCGTTCGGTATCGAGGTGCCGAAGAGCGTCTGTAGCCGCCCGGCGCACAGTGGAACTGGAATCGTCCAGCATCAGTTTGACCAGGCGGGTGGCGGCGGGCTGGTGCCTCATCAGACCGAGCGACGAACTGGCAGCGGCCCGCACCGTCTCGCTTCGATTGCCCAGCAGGCGCATGATGGTTCCGGCATATTCCGGATCGTTGAACGCGCTGAGCCATAGCGACCACCGCCGTGACTCCTGTTGCGAGCCGAAACGAATGCGGTTCACGGCATGGTTGATCCGCCGCAGCACCTCCCGGTCCTTTCCCGCCTGGGCCCGCTCGGCCGCTTCCTCCTCGGTCATCCATTCCCCGTCCACCTGGACCAGTCCACGGGCCTCCATTGCCTCATCTCGGGTCATCCACCCCTCTTCCGTCCTCACGTAACCCAGTTCAGCTCTGGCCTGTTCGTGATCGGGATCGATTTCGATGGCCTGCCGGAAGAGCTCCTGCATCTCGCTACGAAGGCTGTGCCGCCGGCACCAGGTTCCGAGCGCAAAGTGGCCGTCGGCGTCATCGGGGTCCAACGTCCCGGCCATCCTTTCATATACCTGGCGTGCGGTGGGCCGCTGGTCTATCCATTCGATCTCGGACTCGTCGATGGTGGTGACAATCCCCCGGCCGGCGGTACGAATCCGAACCCGTCCGTCCTCGCGCTCGATGATCTCTCCCTCGACCCGGCCGCCCGATTTAAGATGTATGACATCCGCCCGGGCCCCGGCCGCCAGGACCAGCACCGCGATCAAACCACAGAACAATTGTGTTCGTGTGCGATCCATAACACCCAATTATACCCCGGGGCCGGCATATATCCAAACGATTCGTCCGGCCGTCTGGCTGTTCAGACCGCATCGATCGGTCGCCCGCCGTGTTTCTCGAGGAAATCAGCGTGATGACCGCGACCGGTCTCCCTCAGTATTTTGTTGTACGCGGGGACCGCGTCCCGCGTGTGGTATGGGCCGCCCTCGCGGATGACATTCCACATCGGGTCGCGATTCGAGTCGGACGACTGCATCATCTCGCCGTGCCAGTGCTCGAGCAGAGCGAGTCCCCGGTCGCGGACCTCCGGCCGTTCCTCGGAGAGGTCGTGAAGCAGGTGCGGGTCGGCCTCGACGTCGAACAGCATCACCTCCGGGAACTGCTTCAATCCGGTATCGTATGTGCGGATGAGCGACCAGTTGTCCCACCGGACCATCCGCTGGCAGGACCAGCAGCACTGGCTGGTGACCAGCGCGTTCCGGCCTGCACCCTCCCCTGCCCTCACCTCTCCGGCGAAGCTGCGTCCGTCCCATCCCTCGGGGACATCCATCCCCCACAGGTCCAGGATCGTTGCCGCCACGTCCGATTGGTAGTACAGCCCTTTCAGAACTGTTGCATCCGTTCCGGGCCAGCGAAGTATGCACGGCACGCGAGATGTGATCGTATCGGCGGTGTGGTGATCGCCGTAAATGTTGAGTTCGCCCTGGTTTTCGCCGTGGTCGGAGCTTACCAGGATGGCGGTCTCGTCGGCGATCCCGAGCTCCTCCAGCTTGTCCATCACCCGGCCGACAAACATGTCCGCGTAGTGGATGCCGGTGTCGTATCCATCGATCCATTTCTTGTAGTCGTCAAGCGAGCCGATGTCCTTCGGCAGGCGGGGCCACCGGTCGGTGTCGTTCGGCCCCCATCCGCCCACCTCACGGGCGCTGTGCGGTCCATAGCCGGCCCGGTGCTGCTCGATTCGGTCGGCGGTGAGCCAGTCGGGCGGCGGGCTGTCCTCGAAGGGGTTCCCGTATTCCAACGGCGTGCGATAAGGCGTATGCGGGTCCCAGCAGTTGATGTGCAGGAACCAGTCGTCGCTCCGCCCGTTTTTCGCCAGCCATTCCAGGGCCGGGGGAAAGACTTCGTCGGCCACTTCGTGGCCTGACTTGCCCGGGTTGTGCATCTCGCGGAAACCCGCATAGAACCACCAGGAACTGTGCCGTTCGGCGAACGGCGAGATCGATGCGGTATATACCCCGTTTTTCTTCATCACCATCGGCCAGTGGTCGTAGCGGGCGGATTGCTTGAAGCCGCGGTCACGGCCCTCGCGCATCGGGTCGGCGTCGGTGCCGCCGTGATTGACAATCCCGGTGTGGATGCCGTGCCTGCCCGACCACATCCCCGCCCGCGAGGGCAGGCAGGGTGCGTCGGAATTGAAGCAGTGATTGAACCTCACCCCGGCGGACGCGATACGGTCGATGTTGGGGGATGTCTCCCGATGATAGCCGTAGCAGCCCAGATGATCGGCACGAAGCGTGTCGATGTCGAAGTAAATCAGACGCATTCCACAACCTCCTGTTTCATAAGCGAAGACCGGGCCGAGTTTACTTCAATTCGTGGGCCAGTCAAGCTCGCCGCCTCTGCAAAAGCTTGTATTTCCCGATCCCCGATGTATAGTTGGGCCAGCATGCGAACGGATTTCTGTGCGAGGGAACAGATGACAGATACAACGCTGACCATCGGGATGATCGGCTGCGGGTTCATCGGCAAGGTTCATAGTTTCGCTTACCTGAATCTTCCCATGTATTATGACCCGCCGCCGGCAAATATACGACTGAAAGCGGTATGCACTGCGCATCGAGAGACGGCAGAGGCGGCGGCCGAACGGTTCGGATACGAGGTCGCCACCACCGATTATCGGGAGATCACCGAGGACCCGGAAATCGACGTGGTCAACATCTGCACGCCGAATCGCGAGCACAAGGGGCAACTGCTCGCCGCCATCCGCTCGGGAAAGCACATCTATTGCGACAAGCCGCTGACGGCCAACGCAGACGAAGCAGGCCAGGCGCTCGCCCAGTTGGACGGCTACGACGGCACGCATCAGGTCACCTTCCACAATCGTTTCTTCCCGGCGACGCTCAAGGCCAGGGACCTTGCGGCGAACGGGTTCCTCGGCCGGGTGCTCACTTTCCGTGCTGCCTACCTCCACGCGGGCAGCGTCGATCCCGACCGGGCGTTCGGCTGGCGCTTCTCGAAGGGAATCTCGGGGGGCGGAGCGTTGTACGACCTCGGATCGCACATCATCGATCTGGTACGTCATCTGGTCGGCGAATTCGCCGAGGTGTCCTGCTCTACCACCATCGCGTATCCCGCCCGCCCGGCCCCGGGCGATCCGTCGAAAAGGATCGTCGTCGATGCCGATGACGCCGCGTTCATGCTGGTCCGTACCGTTTCCGGCTCTCTTGGAAGCATCGAATCCAGCCGACTGTCGAGCGGCACCCAGGACGAGCTCCGGTTTGAGATTCACGGCAACAAGGGGGCGATGAGGTTCAACCTGATGGCGCCCAACTGGCTCGATATCTGTGACTTGACGAGTGGCCGGTCGGGCTGGACCCGGCTGCCCACGGTCCAGAACTATCCGAACTCGGGCGGCTTTCTGCCCGGCAAGGCGTCCATCGGATGGGTCCGTGCACACATCGCCTGCCTGCACAACTTTGTGGCGTCCGCCGTCCGGGGCGAGCCGGCCGAACCCGGGATCGAGGTCGGGGCACGCATTCAGCAAATAATGGATGCCGGATACCGGTCGGCCGAGAGCGGAAGCTGGGTGACCGTCTGATCCGATTCGCAGGGAGCAGCGCGAGTTGACGGAACCGTCCGGCAGGCCGGTTGCCCCAAACAAAAACCTACAGTAGAATGGCTTCTGATATGGAGAACTTTAGCGGACAGCTTGCCTCGGTCATTATCCTCGCCTATAACAAGGCGGAATATACAACTCGGTGCCTTGGCAGCTTGCTGGACACCCGATGGCGCCCGCTCGAGGTGGTGCTGCTGGATAATGGTTCCACAGACGAGACGCCCGAGCTGTTGGACCAGTTCGAGGAGCGTGCACAGGGGGCCGGGGTCGAAGTGCGGACTCTTCGAAACCCATCGAACCTGGGCGCGGCGACCGGGCGGAACCAGGCCCTCGAGGCGGCGACCGGACAGTTGGTGGCGTTGATGGATAACGACGTGGTGATTCGTTCCTGCGATTGGATCGAGCGGCTGGCCGAGTCTCTGGCGTCCAATGATCGGGCCGGCATCGTCGGACCGAAGCTCGTCTATCCATTTCCTCCGTTCCTCATCCAGTGCGCCGGCGCGGCCGTTTCCAAGACCGGCCGAGTCTTTTTCCGTGGCCGCGGCGAGCCAAAGGACAGCCCGGATTTCAACCGGGAGGAGGAGGTCCAGTGCCTCATCAGCGCCTGCTGGCTGATGAGAAGGGAGGTCGTCGACGAGGTGGGGGGGCTGGACGAGGCGTACAACCCGGTCCAGTTCGAAGACATCGACTTCTGTTACCGAGCGCGCGCTGCCGGCTGGCGGGTGCTCTACAACCCAGCAGCCGAACTGTACCACTTCGAGAACGTGACCACGTCCGGCTCACCTGCAATCAACAGCCCGTACCAGATCGTAAAAAACGGCCTGCTTTTCAAACGCCGGTGGGCGGGAATGTACCGGGATGAAGCGGGGCCGAGAGACGAGGACTGGCATTGGGCCGAAATCCCGACCGTCACGCTCGATACCATTGGCCCGCTGGAGAAGATCGGGACGTAACCACTCGCTGCATCGGTACCTATGGCTCCAACGCTCCGCCCAGCCCCGGGCACTACCTTTCTGCTCAAGTCTGCGCCGGATTCCGCCGATATACATTATGTGCGAGGCACTGGCAATATTCAGGTACCGTGCGGGGACTATATTGAGTCTCGGAGAAGAACTCACACAGAAGGAGAGCCAGCACCGTCTGGCCACCGAGCGTTCCTCTGAGAAAGACGGCCCCGCAGATCAGATGGAGAATGGAGGATCTCGCGATATGCGCCTCAAACGCATACGAGAGGAAATAGAAAACGGGACGTATCTGACCGAAGGCAAGCTTCGGATCGCCTTTTCCTATCTGATCAACGATGTCCTGGGCCGTATCCGCAAACGCCCAACCTGATTGTTCCCCCGGCTTCAATCCGAACGGACCACGAACTTCCACTGGGGCCCGCGTCTTCTCGTCGGCGGTCAGGCACTGGGGCGAGGAGCATCGACGGTCTCCATCTCGCCGCCGATCCCCTGTACAAGCTCAACGAACGACGGGAAGGTTACCGCCGCGGCCTCTGCACCGAAGACGCGGGTGGTCCCCGCCGCCGCCAGGCCGGCCACCGCCAGGGCCATGACAACCCGGTGGTCGCCGTGCCCAGCGACATCCGCGCCACGAAGTTCTGCTCCCCGGATGACCAGGCCGTCATCCAACTCCTCGACCCGGCCGCCCATCTTCGAAAGCTCCGCCCGCATGACGGCAATGCGGTCCGTCTCCTTGATGCGGGCCTGCGGGACGTTTATCAGCCGGGTTTCGCCATCCGCGAAACATGCGGTCACGGCCAGCGCGGGCAGCGCGTCGGGTGTTGCGTTGAGGTCCAGTTCCGCCCCGGTCAACCGCTCGGCCGACACCACCAGGCCGTGTTCCGCCTCCTCGACCTGTGCGCCCATCTGCCGGAGCATCTGTACCACGGCCTTGTCCCCCTGCGTGTCCGACATGTCCAGCCCCCGAAGCGTGACCGGCCCGCCGCAGATGGCTGCTGCGCATAAAAAGAAGGTAGCCGAAGAAAAGTCGGCCGGTATGGCACGTTCGAACGCAGGGATCCTCTGGCCGCCGGGAATGCTGAAACGAGCCAGCCCCTCCCGTTCGTATGGGACCCCAAGCCGGTCCAGCCAGTCGAGCGTCATCCAGACATAGGGCGCCTCGTGCAGCTCGGCGACCTCGATCTCGCTGTCCGCTTCCGCCAGCGGTGTGCCGATCAGCAAGCTGGTGAGATACTGCGATGACAGCGCCGTCAGTTCACAACGCCCCCCCCGCAATCTGCCGCCCACGACAATCGGTGGGCAGCCGTTGCCGCGCGTCGAGAACGTCTCGGCACCAAGCAAAGCGAGCGCGTCCAGCAGCGGCTGTGACGGTCGTCGCCGAATCTGATCGTCGCCGGTAAACACCGTATAACCGTCCGCCAGCGCGGCGGTCGACAGGGCGATGTTCAGCGTGGTGCCCGAGTTGGCGACATCGATCACGTCCGGCGGGACC
>PWKM01000152.1 GCA_003559755.1 Planctomycetota bacterium | reverse complement strand
GTGCCCGCGAGGACAGTCGGGTGGCGTCCTGTTCCCTACGCTATGGGTTTTGACAATGGGGAGCGGATTTCGTGGCCGCGGGGGACCTGTACACAGGCGGCCGGCGCGGATTGGTGTCACCTCGTTCGCCCGGCGCTACTCGACGCGGAGCTGGCGCTCGGCGTCGACCTCGTCGCGGTTGAGCAGGTCTTTCGCGGCGTGGAGCTGGTCGGCGAGCTGGAAGTCGCCCTCGGTCGCCTTCAGCATCTGCCGGATGATCTGGATGGCGAGCCGGAAGCTACGGACCACGTCGCCGGGCCCGATGTTGGTGTGCTGTTCGAGGTCCTCGAACGAGCAGCCCTCGCACCATTGCCAGGTCGCCCGGCTCAGCCCGAACTCGGGCGGCTTGGTCAGGTCCTCGACGTCGTGCAGCCGTTCGGCGCTGTTGATGTGTCGGCCGGCTTCCTTCGCCGGGCCGATGACTCCTTTCAGAATCCGCTTCGGGGCGAGCCGCCGGTGGGCGCTGCGGCGCGGTTCGTAGGCGGTGGCCACCATCAGGATGGCGAGCTGGATGTCGTCGAGCGATTCGAACAGGCCCCGGCTGTACAGCTCGGTGAGGACCAGCTCGTAGCCGTTGATCTTCGCCGCCATCCGCCCTCGCCGCTTCAGCCCGTCGTCGTCGAGGTAGTCGAGCGTTCGGAGCACGGCGAGCTTCTTCCGGGCCGTCTCCTTTTCGTGCTCGGGGGGGACGTCGGGCCGCTTGTGATGCCGCCGCTGGAACACGGCGAAGCTGTTGGCGCAGGCGTCGAACACCGATTCGCCCACCCGGGCGTAGAGGTTGAGGATGGCCGAGTAGGCGAGCTCGAACCGGCTCTGGATGCGCTCGACCTTGCCCCGGAGTACGCGGCGGACGCCCGCCGCCTCGTCGCGCTCGGGGTCGACCCGTGCATAGACGTAGCCGACCTTGTCCATCCCCCGCCGCCCGGCCCGGCCGGCCATCTGGTGGTAGTCGCGGCTCTTCATGTATCCGAAATTGACCCCGTCGAACTTCTGGAGCGCGTCGAAGGCGACGGTCCGGGCGGGCATGTTGATGCCGACGGCGAACGTCTCGGTGGTGAAGATGAGTTTGATGCAGCCGGACGAGAACAGCCGCTCGGTGACCTCCTTCAGGGTGGGCAGCATCCCGGCGTGGTGGTAGGCGATCCCGTGTCGGACCAGCCGGCCGAAGTTTCGGGCCATCCGGGTGCCGGCGATGCCGTACCGGTCGCACAACTGGCCGTACAGCCCGGTGATCTGGCTCCGCTCGTCGGGGGTGAGCAGGTCGCGCTCGACGTTGTGCCAGGCCTTCGCCTCGCAGGCGGCCCGGCTGAAGCAGAAGTAGATGCAGGGCAGCCGGTCGTTCTCCTCGAGGACATCGAGGATGTGCCCGGTCGCCTCGTCGCTCCGCTGGATGCGGCTCCGCCGCGAGTGCTTCCGCCGGTTCATGCCCCGATGCCGCTTGATCGCCTGTTCGAGCTTGTTGAGCTTGACCAGCTCGCCGTCGACGGCGGTGAAGTAGCGCAGGGGGACCGGGCGGTGCGCCTCGCGGATGACCTTGACGTTCGTGTGGCGGACCTCGCCGATCCAGTCGGCCAGCTCCTGCACGTTGGGCATCGTGGCGCTGAGGCAGACGAGCTGCATCGACGGCGGTGCGAAGATGATGCTCTCCTCCCACACCGTGCCCCGCTCGAGGTCGTTGATGTAGTGGACCTCGTCGAAGATGAGGAACCGGGCGTCGTCGAACCGGCCGCTCTCGGCGAACAGGGCGTTGCGGAAGATCTCGGTGGTCATGATGAGGACCGGTGCGGCCCCGTTGATGGTCACGTCGCCGGTCATAATCCCGATCTTGTCGCCGTACCGCGACCGGAAGTCGCGGAACTTCTGGTTCGACAGCGCCTTGATCGGGGCGGTGTACAGAATCTGCTCGCCCCGTTCGAGCGCGAGCTCGACCGCGTACTCGGCGATGACCGTCTTGCCCGCCCCGGTGGGCGCGGCGACGAGGACCGACCGGCCCGCCTCGACCGCGTCGATGGCGTCCACCTGGAACGGGTCCAGCTCGAACTCGCCCCCGCCCGCCGATTCATACTCGCGAAATTTCATAGTGGCCTGTCGATTCTCCAAAAGGCGCTTCAGCACGTACAGCACACCGTACATCGGCCGGGCGAAATCGTCGCCAAGCTCACAGCCAATCCCGGTTTCCACGCCGACGGCGGGCCTGGCCCGACCGCCGACCGCATACTACGGTAACGAGCGGAGGGCCGTCGCGCAAGGGCGGAGGGTTTACCGGACCGCGGCGGACACGATATTTCGGCGGACGGGACGGGAAAAAATCCCGAAGTTTTTTCCCGGGCGCAACTCGCTGGCCGACATAGAGATGGGCCGGCGGCAGGGTCAGACAGCGGAAAAACTGCCCCGCGCCCCCTTGACCGCCGCTCGCATGTGTGGTATATCTATCACCGTCCGAGGGCGAACGGTGAGTGACGGCGGCCCCAGCGGCCGTCCTCGCCCGAGGGCTCCCCGGCGCAGGACCTCACCCTCCGCGCCGACGTCTCTACTGGCTGAAAGCAGGAGTTCGATGACACGCCGACCCTGCGCCGTGTCCACAAGACGCTGCCCCGAGGGCCGCGCCGCCGCCGCGCGGTTCCTGCCTCCTCGGGGGCGACACGGCGCACGGCCGGCTGCTTTCAGGAGGACCGCGCCATGCCTTGTCCCGCCGACCGTCCCACGCCCGCCGACCCGCCCGATACCGCCGTGCTCTACGATGTCGGTGATGTCGCCCTGCTCGCCCGTGTGCCCCGGGCCACCGTCGCCCGGCTCTGCCACGCGGGCGAGATGCCCGACTGGATCGAACTCGACGGACGCCGCTACTGGCGGCCGCCC
>PWKM01000226.1 GCA_003559755.1 Planctomycetota bacterium | reverse complement strand
GCACCGTCTCGCGCCGCAAGTCGCTGGCCACGTCGAGCGGGGTCAGGTCGAAATAGCCGCCGGCGTCCAGCGTCTCCGGGTGCGGGCTCGAGTCCTTGAAATAGAAGTATTCCAGCTCGGGGCCGACCAGGAACGTGTAGCCCATGTCGGCCGCCGACCGGAGGACTCGCCGCAGGGCGTGTCGCGGGCAGCCGGCATAAGGGTTGCCGTCGGTGTCCTCGATGTCACAGATCATCCGGGCCACCCCGGCGCCATCGTTCGGCCGCCAGGGGAGGACGGCGAAGGTGCTGGGGTCGGGCTTGGCGATCATGTCGCTCTCCTCGACCCGGGCGAACCCCTCGATCGACGACCCGTCGAAGCCCATCCCGCCCTCGAGCGCGTTCTCCAACTCCGAGTCGGTGATGGCGAAGCTCTTGAGGAATCCGAGCACGTCTGTGAACCAGAAACGAATGAACTTGATCTTCTTGTCACGAACAGTCTGAAGCACGATTTCCTTCGATTCGTCTGACATCAAACCTCCTCGCCTGAAAAAGAGTCACTTACCGGACGGCCGACGCACACCGTCGTTCCGCCTACGGAATAGATACTAGCAAATTCTGTGCCAAACAAGCGATATTTCCATAAGTTACGATGCGACCGGTTGTTATCGAGAACACCGCTTGCCTGACCTGCCGCCCGAATCCTACACACATGTAGCACGGCGAGCTGTCGGCTACATAAATGTAGGATTTGCCGCTGCCGGAGGGAGTGAGGCGGCATTGGGAGCGGTCCGGTCGCCCGCCTCTGCCTTCCTTCACGTGGGAGAGGATGGGTGAGGGTACCCGGCTCCGGTTCGCCGTCGGCACAACCGGTCCGATTGATCGCCGCTCACCCGCCCACCCTGATGTTCCCTCGGTCGTAACGAGGGGGCCTCTCGTTCAACAGCGGGCCGGGCTGGTTGACTGCGATGGATGGTGGCGGATAATCGAGGTCGGCTTGTGTGGCGGGAACAGCGGTGTTACCCGCCTTGACAAAACGCTTGGGCGGGAAAGGAGAAGGCGATGGAGGTTGAAACGCTGACGCGGTTTTTTATGTGGTGCACGATCGTGAACGTGGGTCTGCTGCTCCTCTCGTTCGTGCTCTGGACGCTCGCCGCAGATTTCATCTACAAACTGCACGGGAAATGGTTTCGCATGTCCAGAGAGACCTTCAATGCGGTCTTCTACGGCTTCATCGGAGTATACAAGCTCCTCGTGTACGTGTTCAATATCGTGCCGTGGATCGCCCTGGCGATCGTCGGCTGAGGAGCGGCGCCCGCCGGGTCGGCCGGGCGGGGCTTCAGGCGAAATAGTCGACGGCGTTCCGGAACATCTGGAGCCCGTCGCCCACGTCGGCCGGCCCTTCGCGAGTCCAGCGCGGATGCTGGGTGGGGAGGATGTGCCGCTCGGGGTGGGGCATGAGGCCGAGCACACGCCCCGTCACGTCGCAGATGCCGGCGATGTCGTCGGCCGAGCCGTTCGGGTTGGCGGGATAGCCGGCGCCGGTGTTGCCGTCGGAATCGACGTATCGGAGGACGACCTGGCCGTTCCCTTTGAGGTCGTCGAGCGTCCGGCGGTCCCGTGCGACGAACTTGCCCTCGCCGTGGGCGACGGGCAGGTAGAGGGTCTGGCCCTTGCGGACGAAGGGGGACTTGTCGGAATCGGCCCGCAGGTGCACCCATCGGTCCTCGAACTGGTTCGAGTTGTTGTGGGTGAGGGTGACGGTCTGCTCGGCGTCGGGAGCGAACGGCCCGGGCAGGAGCCCCGTCTTGGCCAGAATCTGGAACCCGTTGCAGATGCCGATGACCAGTTTCCCGTCATCGACGAACTGTTCGAGTCTGTCGCCCAGCTTGGTGCGAAGCTCGTTGGCGTGGATTCGGCCGGCCGCGATGTCGTCGCCATAGCTGAACCCGCCGGGCAGGGCGAGAATCTGGGCCCGGTCGAGCACCGTCGGGTTCTCGATCACCCGGTTGATGTGGAGCAGGATGACCTCGGAGCCGGCCTGCTCGAACGCGAAGCGGGTCTCCTCGTCGCAATTGGTCCCGGCCGTCCGAATAATCAGCGTATGTACGGTCATAGAAGATTTTCCTGTTCACGTTGCTCACGAGGCCGGCCCTGTGCCTCTCACCACCGGAGCGGCGCCTGCCAGGCCTCCTTCAGGTCGGCGATCGGCTCGTCGATGACGACCTCGCCCGCGAGACCGGTCACCTCGAGGGCGGCGCCCTCGGTCACGCTCCCGACGCGGGCGAACGGGACGTCGCCCATCGCCGCCTCGAAATCGTCCGCCCGGCCCGGCTCGACCTCGACGACGAACCGGGAGTTGGACTCCGAGAACAGCAGGACGGCGTCGGCTCGGGCGTCCTCCGATGAGGGGACGGCCGCCAGGTCGAGCCGCATCCCCAGCCCGCCTGCGAACGCCATCTCGGCGGCAGCGACCGCGAGCCCGCCCTCGCTGCAGTCGTGGCAGGCCCGGACCAGCCGGTCGGTCGTGGCCCGGGCCAGCGCGTCAAACACGCTCCGCCCGAGCTCGGTATCGACCTGGGGGACGTTCCGCCCCAGCTCGCCGTGCAGTTCGTAGTAGTGCGAGCCGCCGAGCTCGTCCCGGGTCAGGCCCACCGCGTAGATGGCGTTCCCCGGGGCCTTCAGGCCCATCGAGACCGCCCGGGTCACGTCGGGCATGATCGCCACCGCCGAGATGAGCAGGGACGGGGGGATCGGGATGCTGTCGCCGTCGACCTGGTACTCGTTGTTCAAGCTGTCCTTGCCCGAGATGAACGGCGTGCCGTACTCGACGGCCACGTCGTAGCAGGCCCGGGCCGCCCGGACCAGGCCGCCCAGCCGGTCGGGCTTGTCGGGGTTGCCCCAGGCGAAGTTGTCGAGCAGGGCGGCCCGGTCGAGCGTTCCGCCGACGGCCACGATGTTCCGCAGCGCCTCGTCGATGGCCGACGCCGCCATGTGGTAGGGGTCGATCCGCCCGTACTTGGGGTTCATCCCGTTGGACACGACGATCCCGCGTGTCGAGCCGAGCACGGGGGTGATGATGGCCGCATCGCCGGGCCCGTCGTTCGCAGCGCCGACCAGCGGCTTGAGCACGGACGAGCCCTGGACCTCGTGGTCGTACTGGCGGATGATCCATTCCTTGCTGCACACGTTCCACGCGCCGAGAATCTGCTTCAGCTCGTCGCCGTACTCGCGGCGGGCGGGCAGCTCCGGCTCGGTGGTCGTCGGCCCTTCCCAGACCGCCTTTCGCTCCAGTCGGGGGACGCCGTCGTGCAGGAAGTCCATGTCCAGGTCGCAGACCTGTTCGCCCTTGTAGCGGAGGACCAGCCGGCCGGTGTCGGTATATCGCCCGATCGTCGTCGATTCGACGTCCTCCGAGCGGCAGAGGGCGTGCAGTTCGTCCTCGTGCTCGGGCGGGACGGCGAGCACCATCCGCTCCTGGGCCTCGGACACCCAGATTTCCCAGTAGGCGAGGCCCTGGTACTTGAGCGGGACGGTATCGAGATCGACCTCGGCGCCGGTCTCGGCTCCCATCTCGCCCACGGCCGACGACAGGCCGCCCGCCCCGCAGTCGGTGATGCAGGAGTAGAGCCCGCGGTCGCGGGCTTCGAGCAGCACGCTGAGCATCTTCTTCTCGGTGATCGCGTCGCCGATCTGGACGTGGCTGCTCGAGGTCTCCTCGTGGAGCTCGACCGACGAGAACGTCGCCCCGTGGATGCCGTCCCGACCCGTCCGGCCGCCGACCACCACGACCCGGTCGCCGGGCCGGGCCGCCTTCTCGACCTTGTCGGCGGGAATCCGGGCCAGGTTGCCGCAATAGACCAGGCAGTTGCCGGTGTATTGCTCGTCGAAGAACACGGCCCCGTTGGCCGTCGGGATGCCCATCCGGTTGCCGTAGTCGCGCACGCCGGCGACGACGCCGCGCATAATGCGCCTGGGGTGCATCGAGCCCGGCGGGAGCCGGTCGTCGGGCAGGTCGGGTGGGCCGAAGCAGAACACGTCGGTGTTCATAATCGGCTTCGCCCCGAGCCCGGTGCCCATCGGGTCGCGGATCACCCCGCCGATCCCGGTGCCCGCCCCGCCGTATGGCTCGAGGGCGGAGGGGTGGTTATGGGTCTCGACCTTGAACGCGATGCCCCAGCGTTCGTCGAACTCGATCACGCCCGAGTTGTCCTTGAACACCGAGAGGCACCACGGCCGGTCGAGCTCGCGGGTGACTCGCATCACGGTCTGCTTGAGCAGGTTGTCGATGATCTCGCCGTTGTAGTTGATGATCCCGCGGAAGGTCTTGTGGACGCAGTGTTCCGACCAGGTCTGGGCGAGCGTCTCGAGTTCGACATCAATGGGGTCGCGGCCGAGGTCGCGGTAGTAATCGCGGATCGCCCGCATCTCCTCGAGGTTGAGCGAGAGGACGCCCTCGCGGCTGATGCGCATCATCTCCTCGTCGTCCGCCTCGAGCAGCGGGACGGTGACCTTCTCGAACGGGGCTTCCTCGGCGTGCGGGATGGCCAGCTCGCCGCCGCCGATGACCGTCTCCTCGATGATGTCGTTCGCCAGCACCTCGTCGCCGATGCGGCGGGCGTCCTCGTCGGTGAGCGAGCCGTAGAAATGGTACTTGCGGGCGGTCCGAACGGCGGACGCCCGAAGGCCCATGTCGGCGATGCCTTTCAGCGAGCTGGCCTCGACCGGGTCCATCACCCCCGGCTTTCGGACGACCTGTACGACCCGGCCGCCGTCCTGCCCGTCGCCCAGGACCGGGCCGCCGACCGCGTATCGGTCCACCACCGGATCGGCCAGCAGCTCGGCGGCGACCCGCTCGGCCTCCGCAGCGGACATGTCGGACTCGATGGCATAGACCCGGACGTGCCGGACGCGGTCGATCCCGCGGATGCCGATCTCGTTCGCTTCGTGCTTGACCGCTTCCCCTTCCGGGTCGGTCAGCCCCTCTTTCAGGGCGACTTCGATCTGCCAGATCAAATGACAACTCCGTTTCTGTTCGCTATCGCTGCCCGACGGGTGCTCGCTCCCGGCCCGGCAGAACGCCCGATGTCCGGGCCGTCGGGCAGACTACTCATCGTCGCTCAGCCCCTGTCGGCGGTTCCGCGCCCGTTCCAGGCACCGGGACAGCTTCGCCCAGTCCGACCGCTCCAGCGCCTCGCGGATGCTCTCGAGCTCGACCTCGAACGCCCGCACCGCGTCGAGCACGTTCAGCCGATTGTCGCGGAAGATATCGACCCAGAGCCGGACGTCGCTGGCGGCGATCCGCGTGGTGTCCTTCATCCCCGTCGCGGCGTAGGACAAGCCGGCCTCGTCGACCGCGTTGACCAGTGCCGGGGCGACCAGGTGGGGCAGGTGGCTGATCCGGGCGACGATCCGGTCGTGGGCCGCAGCGTCGAGCCGCTCGACCCGTGCGCCCAGCCGTTCCCACAGATGGTGGACGGCGTCGGCGGCGGGGGCGGGGGTTCGGTCGGTCGGGGTGAGGATGACTCGGGCGCCCTCGAACAGGCCGGCGGTTGCGTTCTCGTTGCCCCGCTCCTCGGAACCGGCCATCGGATGGGCGGGCACAAACGATATCCCGTCGGGCAGCTCGGCCTCGATCTTGCCGGTGATGACCGCCTTGGTGCTGGCCACGTCGGTGACGATGCCGCCCGTCGGCATCGCCTTCGCCGCCGCGATCGCCTTCTCCGGGACGAGGCCCACCGGGGTGCAGACGACGGCCAGGTCGGCGCCGGACACGCCCTCCTCGAGGTCCAGCGTCCACCGGTCGATCGCCCCCCGCGCTTCGGCGCAGCGGAGCGTCTCGTCGCGATAACCGATCCCGACCACGTCGTCGGCCAGTTCGCGTTCCTTCACCGCCAGGCCGAACGATCCGCCGATCAATCCCACGCCGATGATCGCGATCCGTTTAAAATCGGGCATTGTCGCAAGACATAAGCAAGGTGTTCGCTGCGGGCCAAGGCGCGGGATTCTACCCTCTCGGCCCGGCCAAGTCAATTCCGCCGCCGCCGAGCCCGGCGGTTGACATCGGGCCGGGATATGGTAGTTTGTGGCGTTGTTCTGCCGCGGGCAGATTCTGACCCGGCTGCATTCGAAATCGCGGAGGATGGGATGAGTTACCGAACGGAACCGCTGGAGGCATACCTGGAGGATGCGGCGGCCGGGCGGCCGACGCCCGGCGGCGGGAGCGTCTCCGCCCTCGCCGGGGCACTGGGCGCCGCCATGGCCTGCATGGCCGCCAACTTCACCGTTGACAAGAAGAAGTACAAGGACGTGTGGCCCCAGGTCCGGGAACTGCTGGACCAGTGTGAGGCCGCCCGGAGTGAGCTGCTCGATCTGGTCGACGAGGATGTCGCCGCCTACGCACAGGTCTCACAGGCGCTGGCGATGCCCACGAAGACGGACAGCGACCGCAAGGCCCGGCGAGCGGCACTCGAGGAGGCGGTGAAGACCGCCATGCAGCCGCCGCTGCGGGCGTTCCGGGCCTGCTGCCGGGTGATCGGGACGCTCCCCGAGCTGGGCCGGCACGCCAATCCGAACCTCATCAGCGATGTCGGGGTGGCCGCCGCACTGTCGCTCGGGGGCCTCGAGGGCTCCCAGATCAACGTCGAGGTCAACCTGGCATTTATGAAGGACGAAGACCTGGTCAGCCGGACCCGACTCGAACTGGAGCGGGACGGCGAGCCGGCCCGCGCTGCGGCCCGGAAAGTGCTTGACAAGATATACAGCCGAATCAGAAAATAATGGGCCGGGGCGCCGGCATCGGCCCTCGCCCTTGTCCCGCAGCCACTCAGCCGAGAAAGAACCGTGGACTGGAACATCGCCGAATCACAACGCTGCTGCACGAGGTGCGATTGCGAGTTCGACGACGGCGACGCCTATTTCTCCGCCCTGTACGAGACCAGCGAGACCTTCCTCCGAAAGGACTTCTGCCCCCGCTGCTGGGACGAATCCGATGACGACCAGCGCGGCCGCCCGTTCTCGTTCTGGCAGACCGAGGTCCCCCGGGAAGAGGAGCCGAAAAAGGTCTTCGTGGACACAAACGTCATCTTCGACTTCTTCCGCCAACTGGCCGAAGAGGAACACATACCCGTCAAACGGAACTTCCGCTACATCCTCGGCCTGATGCTGATGCGGAAGAAGAAGCTGAAGCTGAAGGACGTCGTCCGCGAGGACGGCAAGGAGTACCTCGTGCTGCGCCGATCGAGAACTCAGGAGCTGCATCGGGTGTTGGACCCCAAGCTCTCCGAGGAGGAGCTCGACCAGGTCAAGGCCGAACTGACTCAGATACTGGAGACCGAACTCGTGTAGGCCGGTCAATCGACCCGCGTCTGCGAACACCACAGGAGGACACATGAAGATCGAAGAAGTCGCCTACGCCGTCGCCGGAAAAACGCTCTCCCTGCTCGAAGAAAAATACCACTATCGGATTCCCGTCGAGCACAAGAGCGACGTACAGCAGGCCGTGCGGGAGCAGTTGAACACGATCCTTTCGGCCACGCCGCAAGAGCCCGAGCCGGACGCCGAGGCGGAAGAGAGCGAATAAGCCCGCCCCGGGGCGCGGTCATTCGATCGCCGACAATGCCAGCAGGATGGGGGTGACCCCGCTCTGCGTGCTCGAGAACGTCACCGTCTCGATGGTGGCGTCGGGCCGGTTGTTCTGCCATTTCACCGCATAGGTCGCGGCCGGCAGGCCGGCCAGGGTCCGCCCCTTCCATGCCACGACCGCGTTCTCGAGGTTGTGGCCCTGTTCGTTCCAGTCCAGCACCTCGACGCCGTACCGCACGGGCACTTGTGTTTCGAGGCCGCCCTGGTATCGGATGATGAACCGGGCGATGGGCGTGCCCGGTCGGGCGTGCCCCTCGCAGGCGAGCAGGAACGCGAGCACCTCGGCCCCGGCGCCGACCGTGACCGGCGGGGCGGTCCCGCCGGTTCGACCGGAGAGCATGCAGCACGTCCTCGTGATGTCCGCGGTGTCCTTCGCCACGCGAAATGGGATGCCGCCGGCGATGATCACCCCGGGCGTGAACATCCGCAGGTCGTTGTCCGGTCCCCGGTCGGTCCAGCCCGCCCCGTCGCCCGGGATGGGATCGACGAACCCCTCGTTGCAGGCCGCCGAGATGTCGATCGGCCGCCATCGCGCCGATGGCATCGCCGTCTGTTCCGGCTCCAGAAGCACCCCGAGATTGGTAAGCAGCGTGGAGGCGTAGCGTGCCGCCCGCGCCTCGGCGGCGAGGTCCACGTCCCACCGGACGAGGTCCACGATCACCCGGCCCCGGCCCGCTTTCATCGTCATCAGGGCGTGTTTGCGAGGCGAGTTTACCGACGAGGCCACCCCCTTCGTGCCACCCCGGCCCCGGGCCATCACCGTCGCCGCGTGGATCCGACGCGGCACCCTGCCCAGGTAGCGCGCCCCGTGGTCGACGAAGTATAGATCGGCCGACGACAGGCCGCGGGCCAGCCCGAACCCCGGGCGGTTGAACACCAGCCACTCCTCGAGTGAGGCCTCCAGTGTCAGCTCGGCATCTGTGAGCTTTTCGAACGTTCGCTCCTGGCCCGGCGCCAGCCCGTGCGCGTACAGGCATCCGCCGTGCCGCAGCCACCTGCGAAGGAGGCCGAGCTGCTTCGAGGTGAACTCGCGGACCGAACGGGCCGTCGCCAGGACCACCTGCACCCCCGCCAGGTCGTCCGGGCCGAACCGGTCGGGCAGCCCCGGGCTTCGGACGCCCAGCTCGCGGAACAGCTCATCGTCCCGGGCGACCGCCGTCCGGACCGATCGCCAGGACGGCACGGCATCGGCCAGGCGGGCGAGCAGCAGCCCGGCCACGGGCGCCCGGGCCGCCTTGTGGACCAGCTCCAACTGCGAGAATAGATAACTGCCTCGGCCGTGAAACACCTCGATCAGACCAGTCCAGCGCAGCCCGCCCGGGCCGCCCATGTCGGCCAGGCACCTGAAGTTCCCCCGGGCCGGCTTCCGCAGGCACCGGGCGGCGATCCGGTGGTCGTTCTGCCACCACCGCATCTCGAAATTCGACAGCCCCCGCATCACGTGGTGCTCGGCGTCGCGGACGAACCCGACCGAAGCCGCCCGCTCCCCGTCGAGGATCAGAGGGACGGGCGACAGATCGTAGGGGAGGTCGCTCTGGGCGAGGATGATGGCCAGCCCGCCTTCGGCGACGAACGAACGGAGGGCCTGGGGGGCCACCGAGGGCGGGCTGTCCAGTGCATCCTCGCCGAGGATGAGCGTATCGAAATCGGCGTACTGCCCGGCGTGGGCGGCTGCGTATCGGGCTCCTGCGGCCGACAGAGCCGAGGCGGTCGATCCGTCGGGGTCGATCAGGCCGATGCGGCGTCCGCCCGACGCCCGGACGTGCGGCCAGATGGCCAACTTGCGATGGCTTTCGAACTCGCCCGCGACGGCCCCCCGAACCCGGACCTGGAAGTCGGCGAGGGCGGACCGGGCCCCGTCCGCGTCCTGCACGGTCGCGATGTCCGGGAGATCGAACGACACGGTCCGCATCCGACGCGACCCGGCGGGCATCAGGACCTCCTCGCCCTGCCCGGTCCCCCTGCCCGACGCCATGTCGAACCGGCAGGCGAGCTCCACATCCTGCTCGTGCCGGGTGTCGTTGTGAAGGATCAGCCGGGCGACGAAACGAGTGCCGCCATAGGCGTTGGCAAACAGGGTGGCGGGGATGGCCACCAGCTCGCCGCCGGGTTCGGCGGCGACTTCGGGCGCGGGCGGGCGGCCGATGGTATGGATGCCCGCCGGCTCGGCCATCCGCAGGGCGCCCATCTCGAGCGTCGCCAGCGCCGCGGCCTCCGGGCCGGCCGCCGCACCCTGCACATAGGCGGCGTCCCCCAGGAAGTAGGCCAGGTCGTTCGGATTGCCGGGCCGGCGGGCGTGCTCCGTCAGGCACAGGGGGCGGTCGGACGGCCGGGCGGGCAGCCAATGCCCGGCCAACTGGCGGGGCAGGGGGAGCTCCCGGCCGCGAACATCGTCGGGGATATACGGCTCGGCCGACCGCAAGGCGGCGCCGACTCGAGGGAAGAAGACGGACACCGGGCTGTCGGCATCGAGGTCGCCTGCGGCCACCGCTGCCCCGTCGCCGCTGTGCTCGATCGGCCGGGTGGGGTCGGCCTCGGCAACGGTCCGGGCAAGCGACCGCAGCCCGCTGATTGCCTCCGGGCCATATCGCCGGATCATCCCCTGATCCACACTCCACAGGACGACGGCCGGATGATGCGCGTTGGCCCCGACCCATTCCCGGGCCAGCCCTTCGGCATGCTCCCAGAACGCCGGCTCCGTCACCGCGTAATGTCTCTGGTCGTCCGGCAGCGGGAACTCGACGACGGCGAGCAGACCGACCCGGTCGGCGGCATCGAGGAGCGCCCTTGCCGGCGGTACGCGGTGGAATCGGACCGTGTTGAGCTTCCGTTCTTCCTTGAGCATGGCCAGGGTACGAACGGCCTGGTCGGGCTCGATGGGGCAGTCGGGTTCGCCCGGCTCCAATTCGCCGATCAGGCGACCGGAGATGGGGCTGGCCGACTCGGACCGGAGCTGGATGGGCACGCGGTTGAGCAAGAACTGCCTGCCCTCGATGCGGAACTCGCGGACCCCGAACGCCGTATCGAGGCGGTCCACAACGTCACCCGGGGCGCCGCCGACCTGCCGGCTGTCCAGGGTGGACCACAGGGCCGAGCGCAGCACGTAGCGGTGGGGGGCGTCGGGCCACCACAGCTTGGGCGATTCCCAACGGGCCGACATCCGAAACTCTTTGGACTCGCCGGGCTCCAGCGCGGCCCGGACCGGGGCAAATCCGAGCTCCTGGCGCGGCCCGCGATAGACCTCGTTGGTCAGGGTGAAACCGAGCGTTCGGGCGGTCTGGTTCTTCACCGTGACCGTCAGGTGAACATCGGTATCCCCCATGCCCGGCCCCCGCTCGGGCAGTCGGGTCCGCACGTTGACCGACGCGATGTGCAGCTCGGGCCGCAGCCACAGCCAGACGTCGCCCCACATGCCGGGATGGTGCGAGAGACCGGGATACAGCAGCTCGGGGCCGCCCGTCCGGTCGGCTCCGGCCTGCGAGATATCAGCCACCCCGACGAGCAGGTCGGCCGGCTCGCCGGGGGTGACGAAGCCGGCCAGATCGACATCGAAGGGCACCGCGTCGCCGCTGTGCTCGCCGCACCTCTCCCCGTCGGCGAACACGACGGCGTGGAAGTTGACCGCCTCGAAGTGGAGCACCGGGCGATGGAGGGGCGGGACGGGCGGACAGGCGACCGTTCGGCGAAACCAGGCCATTCGGTCCGGAACCAGGTCGATGGGGACGCCGAAACGCTCGTCGTACAGCGCCGACCAGGGCATCGGAACCGGCACGTCGACCCAACGGTCGCCCCCCGGCCGGTCCAGACCGGTCCCCTCGGGCTGCATCTGCCACGTGCCGTTCAGGTGGGTGATCGATCTCCGTTTCACCGGCAATCTCCGGGGGTGTCG
>PWKM01000259.1 GCA_003559755.1 Planctomycetota bacterium | reverse complement strand
CCGCACTTGTTCCAGCCGGGCGTTTTCCACGCCCAGCCGGGTCACCTGTTCCTCCAGTTGCCGGACCTCGCCGTGCAAACGCACAGTCTCTCGCTGCGTGGCCAGGGCCCACTGCAGGATGAGCACGGCGGCGGCGGCGTAAAAAACGTACCGGATCAGCGATTTGGCCCACTCTTCCAATGTATCAACCGTCAGGGTCTGTTTTGTCGGTCGGCCCCCGGCGGCCTGAGGTCGAGGCCGTATTCCCGGGCAGCCCGTATCAGGTGGTCGTGCTCCGATCGCTCGGCGATCTGCAGCCGTAACCGGCGGCGCTCTTCCAGCAGTCTGCTTCGCTGGCCGCGCAGGTGAGTCAGTTCATATCCGATGGATACGTGGCGGCTGTGTTGTGCGACGAAGAACATGCCGATCGCCGCGGCGGCCACCACCATCATGATGTAGTAAATCACGGGGCGCATCAAACCGTTTCCGAAAAGGTCTTGTATGATGATATAGCAGAACGCCGGCAATCTTAAGTTTTAATTCGGAACGGACAAAGATTTTTTTTGCCGGCAGGTCGGATGAACCGCCGTAAGCCGTGTCACGACCGCCGGTTCCGTGCGTTTCTCCCTGCGAGACATATCCGGGACATTTCGATTCGGAACAGGGGGGCTCGCTGGATCGGCTGCGACTCCGTCCCGGGTGAGCCCGCTGTTCATACCGGCCCGGTCTATTCGCCGTCTCTCCAGGGCAGCCGGCAGCCGATGCGAATGTCCCGATTGCGTGGGATTGCGCCGAGGTCGCCGCCGTCGGTGCTTGCCCCGACACACGGGCTGTCTTCTCGCAGCCGCAGGTCCCCGTTCTCGACATCGACGAATCCGGGGTCGGCGACGATGTTATCGCGGGCCAGGGTCGTCGTCTGCTCGGTCAGTTCATCGAGGTCGCCGACGGGCGTGGCCATCGGCCCGCCGTAAAAGCAGTTGCTCTCGATGAGGTGCCCCGCCAGCGAGTCGGCCTCGATGGCGAACGTCGGCCTCTGACGGGCGATGTAGAAGATGTTGTTGCGGAACGTGGTGTTGCGGGTATCCGATTTCATAATGACCAGCCGGGTGACGCGATGGCCCTCGGGCTGGGTGTTGACCACCGTGTTGTTCTCGAAGATGTTCTGCCGGCAGGTGGTGTCGTCCGGCGTCCACAGGATGATCTCGCGGTTGCTCCCGCCGCGTGGGCCCGGGTATCCGTTGTTGTACAGGATGTTGTGGCGAAAAATGCTGTTCTTATTGCCCATCAAGCTGAAGCCCTGGGCGTTATATCGAAGGATATTGCGCTCGACGAGTGCGTTCCGGACCCCGCCCTTCGATGCGTTGAGCTGCATCCCGCTGTTGCCGTGGTTGTTTTCGCTGGTCACGTTCCGGATGACGACGTTGTGGCAGCCGCGCTGTATGTACAGGCCGTGCGAGCGCCGCGAGCTGTGCAGGTGGCAGTTCTCGATGGTCAGGTATTCGGTCCCGATGGCGAAGATGTTGGCACTGGCCGCGCCGTGGACCTCGCAGTTGCGGACCGTCACGTGGCGCCCGTAAACGAGTTCGCCGCCTTCCGTCCGACGACCGGACCCGGCGGCGAGTTTCATCCCGTTGCGCACCTCGCCGGTGATCTCGAACCCGTCGAAGACGATGTAGCTGTATCCATTGTTCGACAGCCCCCAACTGCTCCCGCTCAGGTCGAGCTTGACGTGCTCGTTCTCGTGGTTGCGGAAGGTGATCGGGGCGTCCGGTTCGCCGTCCCGGTAGGGGGCCAAGCTGTAGGTTCGGTTGGCCCGGGCCCGATACTCGCCCCCGCGAAAGACGAGCGAATCGCCGGGCTGGAGCAGCTTCGCCGCCTCGATGGGGCAGCGTTTCGGCTCCTCGATCGTGCCCGGGTTGTTGTCGTCCCCGTCGGGCGCGACGAAGTACTCGCGCCCGTTCTCGGCCCGGGCGGCCGCAGCCAGCAACAGAAAAGCCACCAAAGCCGCAAGACATCTGTTCATCGCCGTGCTCCTTTTCGACGGCCGGGTTGATGGTGAACCATCTTATGTGTTCGGCGCGGCTCGGCCCTCAGTCGCCGAGTTTGAGCGTGACCGTGCTGCCCTGGCCGACTTTGCCGAACTCGTCGACCGGTTCGACGGTGAGCGTGTTCTCGCCGGGCCGGAGCGTCCAATCATACGTGATTTCCGCCGTGGTCGCCTGTTCGCCGTTCACTGTCAGCTTGTAGTGGTCGAAGAACGGCATCGATTGGCCGAGCTCGACGCGGACCGCGTTCGGGCCGGTCCGTACCAGGTTCAGGGAGGCCTGGTCGAGCGTCCACTCGAAGTCGCGTCGGCGGGTGAACCAGTTGGTGACGCCGCGCCGGAGGGGCGTTTTCTTGTCGGTCCAGAACGGATAGTCGGGGCCCTGGTTCAGGTTGCCGAACTGGTCAGGAATGGCGTCCGGGTTCGACTGGAAGTCGTTCCGGGGGGTCATCTGGACGTAGCCGTTCGCCAGGTATCCGTGGTAGAAGCCCCAGTCGTAGTCCTCGGCCATCGGTTCACCGTATCGCCACGTGCCGAGCCGGCAGCGGATGGGCGTCTTCCCGCCGATCTCGCGCACGACCCGGCGGGTCTCGTCGCTCCACCGCTGGTAGAACCACGACATGTCCCTGCCCTCCGGGATGAAGGTCTCGATGATGACGTCGTGGGTGTCCAGGGTGCTCAGCGGCTCCCCCGTGTCCTTGTCCATATAATAGCTGGTGAGGGAGGGATCGAAGTAGACCCACCGGCCGAGCGACGGCACCCAGACGTCGGCCACCTCGTGGTAGGCCGATCGGAAGCCGGCGACGGCGTAGTGACGGGCACCGACGTAGCCCATCGAGACGGCGGCGTAAACCAGCACCTGGGCGTAGCTCATGCAGTGGCCGTAGATGGTCGGCGT
>PWKM01000312.1 GCA_003559755.1 Planctomycetota bacterium | reverse complement strand
GGCTCATCGTCAACATCGACGCCGACGGCCAGTTCGACCCGGCCGACCTCCCCGAGCTGGCCCGGCCGATCCTCGACGGCGAGGCGGACGTGGTCACATGCACCCGCTTCGCCCGCAAAGACCTCGCCCCGAAGATGCCCTGGGCCAAGCGAATGGGGAACCGGATCGTGTGTGCGATGGTCAACGGGGTGACCGGCCAGCGGCTGACCGACGTATCGTGCGGGTTCCGGGCCTACTCTCGCGACGTGGCCCTGCGCCTGAACCTGTTCGGCGATTTCACCTACACGCAAGAGACGTTCATCCAACTGGCGGGCGAACACGCCCGCATCCGCGAGGTCCCACTGCGCGTCCGCGGGGTGCGGCAGTTCGGCCGGTCGCGGGTCGCTTCGAACCTGTTCACCTACGCGGCACGGTCATCCGCCATCATGCTCCGCGCCGCCCGGGACTTGAACCCGATGAAGTTCTTCGGACTTCCCGGGCTGGCGGTCTTCCTGCTCGGGGCCGGGCTGGGAGCGTTCGTCATGGGCCATTGGCTGGCGACCGGGCACACCACGCCCTACAGCCGCGTGCTCATCGGCAGCGCGGTGGGGCTCATCCTGGGGTTCCTGCTGGTGGTGCTCGCCCTGATCGCCGACATGCTCGGCCGCCAACGTCAAATCAGCGAAGAACTCCTTTACCTGCGGCGCAAACAGGCGGCGGAGCTGGCAGAGCGAACGGGCACGAACCGGGGACCGGATGAAGAACCTCAGTGACAGACTGCCCGACGGGTTCGAGGCGACGACCAGCGAAGGAAGAACGGTGGTCTTCCGCTCGTCGAACCGGGATCAACTCGACGCGCTGGGAGTGTTTGAGCGCGACCGGATGCGGGCACTGACCCGCGAGGCGGAGACCGTCGCAGGCGGTCGCGGCGGAGCGGTCGCCGTACCCTTCGAAAACGGCCGGGCGATCATCAGGCACTGCCGACGCGGCGGAATCCTCGGCCGGCTGACCGGCGACAGGTATCTGCTCGGAGCCCGGCCGGTCGAAGAACTGTGCGTGACCGAGTCGGCTCGAGCCGGGGGCGTGCCCGCACCGGAACCCCTGGCCGCAATCGTCCGCCGGCGGACGTTCGGCTATTCCGGCGACCTCGTGGTGCGCGAGATTCCCCGGGCGACCGCGCTCGATGACTGGCTGGCGGCCGAAGCGGACCCCGCCGGACTGGCAGTTGTTATCGAGCGGCTCGCGGACGCCTTCTCGCGGCTGGTGAAAGCCGGCATCTACCATCCCGACCTCCATCCCGGGAATGTGCTGGTGCGCGGCGACGGGGACCCGGAACTGTTCCTCATTGATTTCGACCGGGCTGAGCACGTGGAAGCCGGCCTGGGCGAGAACCGCCGAAACAGGATGCTGTTCCGGTTCAACCGGGCACTCGTCAAACGCGGCCTCGCCCCGCGACCGGTAACCCTTCGGCACCGGGCACAATTCGTCAGGGCGTCGGGTGTCGCGGACGATGCGGACGCTCGCAGGCGGCTGTTCGCGGACTGTGCCGCCCACCTCCGCCGTCACGCCTGGCATTATCGACAGAACTCGTAATTCCCCCCTCCCCTCGCTCTATCGCTGCCGGATGACGGCCCGTGCCTGCTCGTCGGACAACAAGTGCCGGATCGCAGCGATGAACCGCTTCCCGTCGGCGGCATAGCCCGCCGTGGGCTTCAGACCGTCGACCAAGCCGCACCAGTAGGCGTTGAAACACTTCATACACAACTCGCGGAGGTACTTGCAGGTCATCGACGCGAGCGCCGGCGGCAGATGGCAGGCGTCGGCCTTCTCGATGAAGTGAAACCAAAGCCGGCGGTCGGGCAGATCAACCCTGTAGCTGGACCGGCCCGGCGACACCCGGTCTTCCCGCAGCGATCGGCCGAAGAAGTTGTTCGCCAGGAGCGGTGCATAATCGTGCCGCCCGCCGTGCTTGTCGATGAGGAAGGTCAGGTCGCCCTCATACCGCCGGAGCGCCCGATGCACCAGGGCCATGTTCTGCTGGAACAGGAGCGTGGCCTTGTTTCCGTGAAGGTCCACCAGCCGGTTGAACACGTCGGCGGGGACGATCTGTGCGGCGAGGCCGAGGAACCGCGACGGGCCGCTGGCTTCGGCCAGGAGCCCGGTCGCACGGTCAAGCTCGTCAGGGGTCGTCGCCACCGGCAGGGCGAGGTCCTCCCACCAGGGCACGTCCAGAACGCCCTCCGGACGTTCGCACACCGCCTCGAGCAGGCCCGCGAACCGGCTCGGCCGCGTTCCGCCCCCGGACCCGATGAACGCGAGCACCGCCCGCTCCAGCCGGTCCAGCCCCCTGCCCTGCGCATAGACCACCTTGCTGTCGGCGACCAGGACTTTCTCGCCCGCGCCGCGCCGACGTCTCGCGACCGCGCCGTCCAGTTCGCTCCACAGGTCGAGGTCGGCATCGGCCCGGAACGCGGCCGAGCCGACCACCAACGGCCCCAGCGACGGCCCGTAGCCCGCTTCGTCGATACCGATAACGGTGGTCACAGGGGGGCTCCATTTCAAAACAGGTCGCCCTGCACGGCCTTGGGGGCCTTGCGGGGCAGAGTTCGGGCGCGGACCACATTCCGCAGTTCGGCCATACTGCGGACGGGGATGCCGCCTGCCCGGATGGCCACTCGATTTCCGGTCGCTCCCGACGGCGCCCGCCGATAACGGACTACATAGGCCGGTCGGCCCATCCGCACCGCGTGGCGGAAGGTAATCATCGTGCCGCCGTCAGGCCGGGCCTCGACCACGAGCAGGCCCCGGCCGAGGGCGGCGATCAGCCGGTCCCGGAGCACAGCGGCCCTCGAGGACCAGGCGTCGTCCGGCGGACACTCCGACACGAGTGTGATCCGCCCGCCGACCTCTTCAGCAAACCGGCCCAGTTTGTCCCGTAATCGAAAAGACCGGACGCCGGTAGGCAGCACCAGCACTGTCCGGCCGCCCGCTTCGAGCGCCCCGCGGTGCGCCTCCTCGTCGACGCCGCGGGCATAGCCGCTGACCACGGTCCAACCGGCCTCGGCCAGTTCGCCCCCCGATCGGCGGGCGATTTGCCGACCCCGGTCCGACGCCGTGCTCGATCCGGCGACGGCAAACCCCGGCTCGTCGGAGGCGGTGAGCGGACCATAAACGTAGAGGACAGGCGGGGGACGCCGGAGGTCTCGCAGCGCCGCCGGGTATTCCGGGGCCACCGCGGTCACGACGCGGACACCCTCCCGGCCCAGTTCGTCGGCCATGCGTCGGGCCGCGTCGAGCAGCGGCCCCGGCTCGCGCAGCGCCACGGCCGTATCGGCCCGAAGCCCGGTCACCCGGTCGAGCTCGTCGGGTCGGGCGGCGAACACCCCATCCGGACCGCCAAACCGTCGGCATAGCGCGTCGAACGTCGCCGGGCCCACCCCGGGGGCGTTGGCCAGCGCGATCCAGAAAATCGTGTCATCCGCCATGCGGGCCATTATGCTGATTCACGATGGCGGGGCAAGCTGCCTTGATCGCTCCGAGCCGACGGGGTATCATCGCGCGATACGACCGGACGCGGCGGTGGGCGGCGGGGGCCACCCGACGTTCGTGCAACCGCCTGTCACACATCAGGATAGAGAAGAGCCAATGTCCCAACATCCTGTCGTCGCCATCGACGGCCCGGTCGGCTCCGGCAAGAGCACGATCGCCCGCCGTGTGGCCGAACGGATCGGGTTTCGCTACCTCGACACGGGGGCGATGTATCGGGCCGTCACCCTGAAGGCACTCCATTCGGGCATCGACATGAACGATCCGCAGGCCCTGACCGACGTGGCCCGGTCGAGCGACATCCGGCTGGATGCGACACCCGACGGGCCGCGGGTGATCCTGGACGGCGGGGATGTCACCGAAGACATCCGGTCGCTCGAGGTGACCAACAACGCATACGGCCCATCCCAGACCGCCGGCGTCCGGCGCCGGATGGTCGAGCTCCAGCGGCGCGAGGCCGAGCGGGGGCCGCTGGTCGCCGAGGGCCGCGACATGGGCACCGTGGTCTTCGCCGACGCCCCGGTGAAATTCTATCTCGATGCCTCGGTCGAAGTGCGGGCAAAACGCCGGTACGCCGAACACGCCGCCAGGGGGGACGACGTGACCCTCGAGGAACTCCGGCACCAGATCGAGCTCCGCGACCGGCGCGACTCGACCCGCGCCGAATCGCCGCTGCGACAGGCGGAGGACGCCATCTACGTCGATACCAGCGACATGGACATCGAGCAGGTCGTCGACCACCTGCTCGAAATACTTCGCGATAAGGGACTGCTCGATGGCGAACAGGCCCCCATCGACAGGGCATCGCCATAGCTCACCCGGTCGCCCTGCGACCGCCGTACAAAGGAGGCACGTGATGGCTTTGAATAGGAACATCATCAAGCTCGGACTCATCATATCGGTGTTGGCTTTTGCGATCTCGGGGCTGCCGGTTGCCGCGGCTCGGGCCGACGGCGAGGGGACGCTGCGCCTCGGCTGGGCGTCCGCAGACATTACACCGGAGGGTTCGGTGCTGATCTCCGGACAGTTGCACGCCCGCGTGTCCGAAGGCGTGCGGGACCCGATCACGGCGACCGCGCTGGCCCTGGAATCGGTCCGGGGCGACCAACCGGTGCGCTTCGTCATGGTGAGCTGCGACCTCATCACGATCTCCGAGGACATACTGGCGACGGTCCGCAAGCACCTGCGCCGCGACCTGCCCGACCTGGACCCGACCTCCGTGATGCTGTTCGCCACCCACACCCATTCGGCCCCTCTCACCTCCCTGCGCCGCCGTTATCGACCTGAAGCCGAGGCGGATGATCTCCCCTACGGCATCGAGCTGGACGTGGTGGCCCCGGCCGACTATGTCGGTTTCGCGGGCGAACGAATCGCCCGGGCGGTGAAGGAGGCGTGGAACAGCCGAGCCCCGGGTGCGGTCGCCTTCGGCCTGGGCCACGCCGTCGTCGGTCGGAACCGTCTGGTTGCCTACCGGGACGGCCGCAGCCGGATGTACGGAGCGGTCAACAACCGCAATTTCAGTCATATCGAGGGCTACGAGGACCATGCCCTGCACGTGCTGACCACCTATGACGCCGAGGGCGAGTTGACAGGGATGATCCTGAACCTGGCTTGCCCGTCGCAGGTGAGCGAGCGCGAATACCGGGTGAGTGCGGACTTCTGGCACGAAACGCGGCAGGAACTGCGCCGCCGGTTCGGCGACGAGCTATTCGTCCTGGCCCAGCATGGGCCGGCCGGAGATCAGTCCCCTCGCATCCTGGTGGACAGGCGGGCGGAAGAACGGATGTTCCGGCTGGCCGGGATCAACCAGCGTCAGGCGATCGCCGTGCGTATCGCAGATGCAGTGGAGGCAATTCGGCCTCTGATCGAGAAGGAGATCGAGACCGACCCCGTGCTGACCCATCGGGTCGAGACGCTCGAACTGCCCCGGCGCAGGTTGTCCGAACGCGACGCCGAACGGGCCGCGTCGGCCGCCGACGGGTATCGCCAAACCTACGAGCGGCTGAAGCGCGAGCTGGAAGAGGACGACGCAGAGCGCACCGGCCGCTGGTATCACGACATATCACGGGCATACCGCCGAAAACGGTGGAACCGGGGCGTCGTGGAACGCCACGCGATCCAGGAAGAGCATCCGCATATCGAGGTGGAAATCCACGTCGCCCGACTGGGCGGCGTCGCGTTCGCCAGCAGCCCATTCGAGTTGTACCTCGATTTCGGCGTACAGATTCGGGGGCGGAGCCGGGCGGTCCAGACTTTCCTGGTCCAACTCGCCGGGCCCGGCTCGTACTTGCCCACCGAGCGTTCCGTCCGCGGCGGAGCATACGGCGCCGTCCCTGCCAGCACGGAGGTCGGCCCCGAGAGCGGCCGCATCCTGGTGGACTGGACGGTTGATGCGATCAACGGGATGTGGTGAGCGAGGGCAGTGCTTCCCGGCACCAATCCCAGTCGGCTCCGCCCGGTTTGGACAACGGCACCGGGCCGCTCCTTATTGCCGATGTACCCGCGCCTTTCCGATTTCGAAACGGCTGATCCTTGACTGCGCTCGCCGGTCAAAGTAGCATATAGATTGTTACCGAAACGGCAGTAACGGTGCCTCAACGGGTGCAGCCCCAGAATGCCATCAGACCGGGTGTAACATCGTGACTCGCAATCGATTCAAACGATTCATCCCGGTGACCCGGCTCGAGCGTTACGTGCTGCGCGAGCTGTGGCTGACCTTCGGTGTGACCCTGGGGGCGCTCACGTTCCTGATGATGCTGCGGTTCCTCGTCGAGCCGGTCCGCGAGGGCATCCCGGCACCCTTCATCATCCGATACCTGCCCTTGATGTTCCCCTATGCCTTGAGTTGGACGGTCCCCACCGCGTTCGTGGTGGCCTGCGTGATGACCTACAGCCGGATGGCCGAGGCCAACGAGCTGACGGCGCTCCGGGCCTCGGGGGGGCACCTGTGGCGGGTGCTCAGCCCCGCGGCCATGAGTGCGGTCCTGCTCGTGGCGATGTGCGGCGTCCTCAACCACCACGTGGTGCCCAAGACGCGGTTCGACCAGTATGCCCAGTTACGGGGGACCGCCGCCTGGGAGCAGGTTGCCGCCATCACCCTGGGCGAACCGGTGATCGATATCGGCCGGAACAAGGTGTACATCCGGCGGGTGAACCCCGACGATTCATTCGAAGGCGTGGTGATCGTGTTCGAGCAGCGGCTGCTTCCGTCCGCCGGAGACATCTCCGGCAAACAGCAGAGGACCTACCTGAAAGCGCCGCGCGGACGGTTCGAATTCTCCGATGCAGAGGGTCTGCTCGTTTTTTACCTCGAGGGCGAACGCCCGGCGGAGGGCCAGCGGGACCCGCTGGCCGGCAAAGGCGAGATGTACCGAATCCCCGAGGGGGCCGGTCCGCTCGAATTCGAGAGGGCGTACTACGGCCAGGCCATCATCCCCATCCCCCTGCGGGACATGAGCCAGTTGGTCTTCGTCCCCCAAAGAGGCCGACACATGACCAGCGGCACGCTGTTTCGGAAGGCGGCCGAGCGGCGACGTGAGATCGCCGACGGCGTACGGAAGCCGCCCGACCCGACCGACAAGACGTCGGAGGGCTGGGAATACGCTATGAAGCGGTGGCAGGACTGGGCGGACCAGTCGCTCTACTGGCTCACCGAGGCCCACAAGCGGTCGGCCCTGGCGCTCGCCCCTCTCCTGCTGGCGGCGATCGCCGTCCCGCTGGGCATCATCACCCGCCGCGGCCGAAAGCTGGTCGCATTCGCCCTGGGGATATGCGTCGTCCTCGGGATATTCTATCCCCTTCTGGGAGCGGCCACCAAGCTCGGCACCTCCGGCGTGATCTCGCCGGCCGTCTCCATATGGGGGATGTTGGGCCTGATGGCGGCAGCCGGCCTGATACTCAACACATACATGCTGCGGCGATAGGGCGGTGTACACGTGAAGAAGATCGACACCTATATCGCGTTGACCTTCTGGGGGCCGTTCCTGCTCTGTCTGGGCGGCCTGGTCGGCCTGTTCGCGGTCATCGACTTCATCGCGAACATCGACGAGTTCCTCCGCCCGACCTTCGCCGAGACCATCCAACTCGCCGCCGTGTACTACCTGCTGCATACGCCCTGGTACCTCGTTCAGATCATGCCCATGCTCACCGCCCTGCCCGCGGTCATCTGCCTGCTCCGCCTGCAAGGCAGCAACGAGCTGTGCGCCATCCGGGCGGCGGGAGTCAGTGTTCGCCGCAGTGCCGTCCCCATCATCGCCTGTTCCGTCCTGGTGATGGTGTTCGCCGGCCTGAACCAGGAGTTCCTGGTGCCCGCCCTGCGGGAGCCGCTGGATCGGGCCGAGCGCGCGGCCCGCGATGGTGGCAAGACTCACGTCGGCCTCTCCCACGCGATCGACCGGGCCGGCCGGTTCATCCTGATCGACTCCTACGACGAAGAGACGCCCCTGCCCACCCTGTCGGACATCGAGATCACCTGGGACCATACACAGACCGGCTGGTCGAGGGTGGTCACAGCCCGGCGGGCATTCGCTCCGAACCGGGGCGACTGGGACCTGTGGTTCCTGCAAGGGCCCGAGATGACCGGCGACGGGGTGACCCGCCGCGATCAACCGCCCCGCCGGTTCCGAAGCGAGGCGGTGGCGGAACTCATCGACGGCTACCGGTCCGGACGGACCGGGGCACTGCTCACCGCAGACCAGACCGACGACGCACGACGGGCGTTCCGGTTCGGCGAATACACCGAAGGCGGAACCCCCGAAAGCTTCTGGCCGGTCGCCCGCGGGATCGAGGTCATCGACCCGGCGGACCCGGAGGCCGGCCGGCTCGTCGTGGACCGCATGGTGTGGGTCGGCGACCGGTGGCTGATGTTCGGGGCGGTGCGGATCGGCGGGCTGGACCTCGATGCCCGGGCCATCGTCCACGAGGAACTCGCGCCCGGGACACCCTTCCCCGGCTCTCTCCGGCCCGCCGACATCTGGAGCGGCGAGTTCCGCAGGGCCAGTGCGATGATGACCCTGGCCGACCTGGCTCAATGGGCGGCGACCTTCCCCAGCCCCCGCTTCCAACAGCGCTGCTGGGTGACCATCTGGAACCGCATCGCCTATCCGTTCGCCAACATCGTGCTCGTCCTGCTCGCACTCCCCCTCGTATTTCGCCAGGATACCCGCTCGCCACTGACCGGCGTCGCTCTGGCAGCACTCATCACTATGGCATACATCGGGACGAACATCGTCTCCGTCGATCTGGCATACCGCCAGACCCCGATATGGCGATGGCCGCCGTTCGCCGGACTGTTCCCCACGATCCTGTTCGGCATCATCGGGCTCTACCTGTTCAGGAATATGGACCGGGTATGACACCTGACGACGATCCGGGCCGGAACAACGCGGACAAACCGGTGGCGATCATCTGCCTCAGCGGCGGGCTGGACAGTTGCGTGACCACCGCGTTGGCCGCCGAGGAAGCCGAGTTGGCCCTGCTCCACGTGAGCTACGGCCAACGGACAGCGGCTCGCGAGCGGCTGGCGTTCGACCGGATCGCCGAGTTCTACGGCGTGCCGACCGACCGGCGGCTGGTCGCACACATCGGCTACCTGGCCCGGATTGGCGGATCGAGCTTGACCGACCGGACGATCGCCGTGCCCCAGGCACCGGACTCCGGACCGGAGGACGGCCCGCCGGCCATCCCCAACACCTACGTGCCCTTCCGCAACACGCACATCATCAGCATCGCCGTCTCCTGGGCCGAGGTCCTGCCGGCGGACCGGATTTACCTGGGCGTGGTCGAGCAGGACAGTTCGGGATACCCCGACTGCCGCCGGCCTTATTTCGACGCCGCCCAGCGGCTGGTGGACCTGGGCACCCGCCCCGAGGCAGACATCCGACTGATGACGCCGCTGATCGACAGGAGCAAGGCCGACATCGTGCGCACGGGCCTCGCACTGGGCGCACCGCTCCATCTCAGTTGGTCGTGCTATCGCAATACGGACGTGGCGTGCGGCGAGTGTGATAGTTGCCGCCTGCGCGGCCGGGCGTTCGAACAGGCCGGCCAGCCCGACCCGGCACTCTCTCCCCCTGACGCCCGCTGATCCCTGACCGAGCGGGATGCTGCGGCTCGAATCAGTCGATCCCCTGGGCGGCGAGCCGGTCGGCTTCCTTCTGTGCCCTTTCCCGTCGGGCATCGGCGCCGGGGCCGGTTTCGCTCATCTCGAGGTACCGCTGCCAGAAGAGGATGGCCGGCCCCTTCTGTCCCCGTTTCATGTAGGCCAGGGCCAGTGCGTAATTGACGTGCGGGCTCTGCTGGCCGTCGTTGTCTTCGGTGATCTTATTGACCGTTTCCAGGTATTGGAGGACTTCCCGTGTGTGGTCGAGCTTGATCAGATCGACGGCCAGGCGCCCGGCGAACCCTTCAGTCAGCAGGGTCGGGTCGGGGGTGACGTTCGCGGCCGCGTTCAGCATGATCAGCGCCCGGTCCGGCCTGCCGCGAGCCAGCTCGATTCGGCCCAGGAGATCGTAGGCCTGGTTGGTCACGTAGCCGCGGTCCTCGTCGAACTCCAGGGCGTTCCGCAGAGATCGTTCGGCTTTTTCGAGATCGTTGGCCGACGAGTAATAGAGTCTTCCCAATTCCAACGCCGAGCGCATGTCGTGCCAGCCCGCGGGCGGGGCCGCGTCCCTCGCCGCCTCGAAATAGGCGATGGCCACCTCCGCCGGATCGCCTTCGGCCACCTGTGCCGCCACGTCCGCCGGGAGGGTCTCGTGTTGCACCGCCGCGAGGAGAGTCTGGACAGCGGCGGCCCGTTCAAACGTCGCCCGGGCCTGTTGCATCGAGCCGGGGTCCACTATCTCCGCCAGCGTTGTAAGCTGGGCCAGCGCCTGTTTGCCGTCGTCCGCCGTCTGGTAATAGAGGAACCGCCGCCACAGAGCCCGATGATAATTGAGCCGAACATCGAAGGCGTCCGGGTTCTCTTCAACCGCCCCGGCGAGTGCATCGATCACCGCGTCCAGGGCTTCCCGCTCCGCCTGGTCTTCGACATCGACCGGGGGCAGAAGCTGGAGCACGGCATACCCATGGCCCGGGTCTTCCCGGACCTGGGCGAGCACCTGGCGATACTGCTCGGCCATCGACCCCGGCTGGTCGGCGACGGCCGGGGCGAGCATCAGCAGGGCGAGCAGTGTTGTCCACACAATTCTTTTCATGGCTCTGTCCTTAATATCTATATCCTCACTGACGGCATTATCCTAACACGCTTGCCCCCGCCGGGCAAGTACCCGGCCGGGCGGCGTTTCCGATCCGTGCTCAGGCCGGCGGTTCTTCGGGTTTCCCGGCACCGTATTCCGGCCCCACGCCGTCCTCCTCGGATTCGTCGCTCGGCGTGCCCTCCACAGCCAGCCGCTCCATCATCGCGTTGAACTCGCGGGCCATCTCCTTGAGCTGGTCCCGCTCGCGCAGAGTCACCCGGAGCGGGGCCTTAACGGACGAGACCGCTTTCATCGTTTTCATGAACCGATAGACAGGCCCGGCGACTCGGTGCGACGCCACCAACCCAAGCCATACAACCAGGGCAATATGAGCGAGGATGATCGCACCGACGGCGATCGCCGCCTGCAACCGAACCGCCAGCATTTCCGCCCGGGCCGCCTCGTCGGCGTCCACCGCCCACAAGACCTCGCCCTGGAGATAGAACAGGATGAACAGACACACCCCGGTCGTCACCGTTACCAGGATTGGGAGGACCAGGTACCGGAACTGGAGGCGGGGATCGATAATGAGTGTTCTGCGTCGATTGGTCTTCTTCGCCAAGGGCACACCCGAATACGTTGATATTCCGAACAAGCTGCCCTGCAACCCGATGCCCCTGAGTATAGCATATCAAACGGCTTCTCCTCAATAGCAATTCGACATTGCCTGACAGCCGGTACCGGTCGTCGCAATCAATCGGGCCTGCAATCTCGGTTTGGTCTTGCGTTGAGGCCGGGGCGTTTCCTCAATAATTTCCTTCGAAAAAACATCATCGGATCCGCGAATCGGAGCACATGAGGAGCACCTGTGGAATTTTTCCCGATCGCGTTCCGTATCCGGTTGGCGGACATG
>PWKM01000239.1 GCA_003559755.1 Planctomycetota bacterium | reverse complement strand
CGGACATCAGTATACGCAGCCGGCCGCGGGCCCGCAAGGTTTCGGCGCCGGTCCCGCCTGCGCAATAGAACGAGCTCGGGCGGGGGCGGCCGCCCGGTCAGATCCACCGCTCGAACCACCCGATGGCTTCCCGGACGATGTCGGACGTGACGGCCCGGCCGGGGGCGGTCTGTGCGAGAATATCGACGCCCTTGTCGGCGTCGTTGAACACCTTGCGGATATCCGCGAACGATTCCTCGGCGGCGTCCGCCGGGAAGAGCGGCTCGTCTGCCAGCGCCACCAGCATCAATGCCCGGGGAATGGTCAGGCAGGCGACGTCGGGCAGGTCGAGGAAGTTGTACAGCCCGGGCACGGCGAACTGCATCCACGACGTGCCCGGCACCCCGGCCTCGATCACGCCGCGAAGACTGCCCACCCAGCCGACGGCGACGGTCGCCCGGACGAGGTCGCACAGCCCCGACAGGTAGATGGCGAGCAGGCCGCCGGAGTGGGCGCCGAAACAGCCGATCCGCCGCTCATCGACGCCGGAGACCGTGCTCAGATATTCGACGGCCCGGATCGTGTCCCAGACGTGCAGCCCCATCGGGGTGGCCCCGGCCTGTATCAGGTTCAGGCCGGTCGTCGCCTCGTGCGCCCTGGCGAACTGCTCGAACCGCGCGTGCTGCTCGGGGTCCGCCAGGTCCAGGTCGTCGATCTCATCCAGGCCGCTCAGGCGTCGGTTCCCGAAGCCGAACATATCGGGGGCGAGCACCGCGAAGCCGGCCCGGGCCAGCTCCTCGGCCACCGAGAGGCCGGAGTACCACGCCGCCTTGTGTTCGGCCAGGGCGGGATGCTCGTCGCACCCGGCGCTCACCAGCTTCTCCTTGCCCCAGGCGAACAGATCCCCGTGGTCGTGCAGGCAGACGATGCCGGGCCGTTTGCCCCGGCCGGATATTGGCAGAAGCAGCCGTGCGGAGACCCGCGTCTGGCTCGACGAGCTGAACCAGACCGTTCGCCGGGCGATCCCCTCCCGCTCCTCCGATTCGACGACTTCCTCGCCGAAATCGACCTGCGGGGGGGCGTAGTGGAGCAGTTGGAAGACCTTCTTCAGGGCGAAGCCGCGCCAGGTCGCCAGGTCGGGATAATTGCCGGACCGATACGACAGCGGCTGGGCCGCCCTGTCGGCCAGGGATTCAACCAGATGGTGCTGATCGCCCAGCGTCGGCATCGAGTGGCCCCTCGTTGGAAAACGGCCCCTTCCGCCCGCGGCGTCTCGAGGGCGGAGCCGGGGGAATCTTGCGGCCCGACAGCAGTGGACGGCCTGTTGCCCGCGCCCTGCTGGAAATCCTAAGCCCGTTCCCCGCCGATGTCAACCTTCGCAGGCCGGACTCGGCAATAGATGAGCGCGGCGAGGGCGACGACCAACACCGGCAGGCCGACCAACTGGCCCATATTCATCCCGAGCAGGACCGACGGCGTGTCGCTGCGGAAATACTCGAGCCCGAACCGGGCCAGGGCATACAGGACGCCCATCGCGGCGAAGACCTCGCCGGGACGACGCCTGAAACGCCGCCACCAGAGCAACAGACCGCAGATGATGAACGCGGCGACCGTGGCGTAGAGCTGACTGGGATGGACAGGCAATGACCGTTGGTCGTCCGGGCCAATGCGGTCCGGCTCGAGCATCAGGTGCTGGAGGAAGGCGGGGCTGCCCGCGATCCGATGCTGGCGGGCCTGCCCGTCGGGAAGCCGCTCGTATTTGACCCAGATGAACGACAGGGCCTCGGGGGCCGGGGCCTCCCGGTAGAGTTCCACCGCCCGGTCGGGCGTGACCGTTTCGTCCCGGTGCCGGTGGCCCGGCGACCCGGCCGGTCCGGCCCCGCAGCAGCCGTGCTGCTCGGGCTTGTGCCGGACGACCACCCGCCACTGGCCCTCGGCCTCGAGGGTGCGGCCCCGGGACGGTGTGAAGGTCGAGCTCGCTATGATGCGCGGGAACCGGACGGCGAGCGGGTGGGCCTCGTCGGTGATCGCGCCCCAGCAGCATCCGTTGAGAAAACAGCCGATCCGCGCCAGGCCCAGCCCGAGCATGATCGCCGGGGCCGCCGCGTCGGCCATCCTCCAGACCGGGAGCTGTTTCTTCCACAGATAGATGAGCAGCCCCGCGGTTGCCAGCCCGGCCCCGCCGTAGAACACCAGCCCGCCCTGCCAGACGGCGAACATCTGCCAGAAGCCGGACACCCCGTATTGGACGACGAAGAAGAGGCGGGCGCCGAGAATCCCCAGCACCGCACCGATGAGCAGCACGTCGATCATGCGGTCGGGGTTGACGCCCTCCCTGGCGGCGGTCCGGCGTGAGAGGAAGTATCCCGCGTAAAATGCGATCACCAGCATCAGCCCGTATGAGTGGATGGGCCAGCCGGGGATGAGTTGTGGACGCATGCGATATCGCACTCTCTATACGTATCTGAAGTATAACGAATGCATGATATCAGACATCCCGCCGGGCGGCAACTGCTTCCATATCCGTTGCCGGCATTCGGCCGCCCCGTCGCCCTCCCGGCCGCGGCGGAGCGGCCGGGGCATGTGTGCGGCCGATCCTGCGGCCTACGTCTTGTTGTTGTGTGTCTCGCGTTTTGAACGCAGGAGAATTTGGCGCAAGTGCTCTTCGCTTCGCGCGGCCATCCAGCGCTGGAGGAACCGTTTCCCGCTCGCGGTTTCGGCGATGTCGGTCAGTGCTCTGAGGTGCAGGTCCCTCTCGTCTTCCGTGCCGACCAGGATGAAGATCGCGTTCACCGTCGGGGCGTCTTCGGAGAACAGCACGCCTTCGCGTGCTCGCACGATGGCCATTCCGAACCGTTTCTCGCCGGGGATAACGACGTGGGGCACGGCGAGGTGTCTGGTCAGCAATGTGCGCCCTTCCTCTTCGCGCTGGCGGAGCCGGTCGGCGAGGTCGCGGGGCGCCATATTG
>PWKM01000300.1 GCA_003559755.1 Planctomycetota bacterium | reverse complement strand
GGCCTGCACGTGGTGCGCGTCGATGTACACGACCCCGAGGGCGAGTGGTGCAGCTACTACAGCCGGAACGTCCGCACAGAGGGCGGCTCGGCCGAACTCACCATCCCGTTCGCCGAGGGCGACCCGGCCGGGGCGTGGACGCTGAAGCTCAGGGACGCTGTGACCGGGCTGGAAGCGGAGGCAACCCTCGACGTGGCGAAGTAGGTCACACCGAGCCCGCGCAGCCGGACTTGGCGGTTCGAGCAGGAGTCGGCCCAGCGGGGACGGTCCACCGTGTACGAGTAGACCGGACATCAGGGGGGCGTCCGTCCTGCGTCGGCGTCCGATGCCTGTTCTGACGGAACCGCCGACAGTGTTGGCGCGGGCTTACCTTACCACCGGATCGTGGCGGACGCCCAGGTCAGGCCGGCTCCGAAGACGGCGAGCACGACCAGGTCGCCTTCCTTGATGAACCCCTGCCGGTCGGCCTCGTCGAGCGCGAGAGGGACGGAAGCGGCGGACGAATTGCCGTACTTGTCGAGGTTGATGAAGAAGCGTTCTTCGGGGTAATCGAGCCGTTGGGCGACCGACTGGAGGATGCGCAGGTTGGCCTGGTGGGGGATGATGGCGTCGATCTCGGAGACGGGGATGCCCTGCCTCTCGGCGGCCTGCTTGATCACCTCGGTGAGCTTGGTGATGGCGAACTTATAGACCTCGCGGCCGTGTATCACCTGCAGATGCTCTTTCCGGTCCAGCGCCTCCTGGCAGAAGGGGCTTTGTGTCCCGCCGCACCGCAGGACCATGGACATGGCCGCTTCGCTGTATCCGTCGCTGGCGGTGAAGATGTCGAGGATTTCTCGGCGGCTGTTCGACGGCTGCAGGACGGCGGCCCCGGCGGCGTCGCCGAACAGGATGCAGCTCGAGCGGTCTTCGTAGTTGGTGATCTTGGTCATGAACTCGGAGCCGACGACGAGCACGTTGTCGCAGTCGCCGGACGCGACGAGTGCCCGCCCGCTCCGCAGGGCGTAGAGGAAGCCGGAGCAGGCGGCCGATATGTCCCAGCAGGCGGCGTTGAGGCACCGCAGTTTTTTCTGGAGGAAGCAGGCGGTCGAGGGGAAGTTCATGTCGGGGCTGATGGTGGAGACGATGACCGCTTCCAGGTCGGCGGGCGAGATGCCGGCCCGGTCGAGCGCCACCGTGGCCGCCTCGTACGCCAGGTCCGAGGTGCACTGGTCGGGCGGGGCCTTGCGGCGTTCCTTGATCCCGGTCCGAGAGGTGATCCACTCGTCGCTGGTATCGACCATCTGCTCGAGGTCTTCGTTGGTGATTTTGCCTTCGGGGACGTAGGACCCCATGGCGGCGATACAGGTTTTTCTTGGGGACATAGACGGTCCTGTCAGGTCCCGGCGTTTTTGACGCCGGGCGGGTTTGTGATGGCTTGTACGGCTTGGGTGATGTGGCGGTTGACGTTTTTCTTCGACAGGTCGGCCCCCACCCGAATCGCGTTGTAGATGGCCTCGGCGTCCGAGCTCCCGTGGGCAATGATGCAGATGCCGTTGACGCCGAGAAGCTGGGCTCCGCCGTATACCGAGCTGCTGCACTCGGCATAAACTTCTCGGAAGGTTTTGCGGCAGAACGCCGCACCGATGCGGGCCATCAGGTTGCGGCGGAGCGCCGCCCGGAATGTCCCGGCGATGGCCTCGGCCACTCCCTCGGCGACCTTCAGCATCACGTTGCCCGTGAACCCGTCGCAGACGACGACGTCGGCCGCGCCGTGGAAGACATCCCGGCCCTCCACGTTCCCGGTAAAATTCAGCGAGGACGCCTTGAACAGGGCGTGCGCCTCCTTCACCAGCTCGTTCCCCTTTGCGTCCTCGGCCCCGATACTGAGCAGGGCGATCCTGGGATTGGGCTTGCCGATGATCGCCTTGGCGTACTCGGAGGCCATCAGGCCGTAGTGGAGCAGGTGTTCGGGCTTGGGCTTGATGTTCGCGCCCAGATCGATGACGACGCACTCGCCGCCCTCGTTGGTCGGGAAGGGGGCGGCGATGCCCGGCTTCCGTATGCCCTCCAGGGTGCCCATCGCCAGGGAGGCCGCCGCTACGGCGGCGCCGGTGTTGCCCGCGGACAGGATCGCGTCGACGGCTCCTTCCTTGGCGAGTTCGGCACACCGCCAGATGGACGTGTCGCCTTTTCGCCGGAGCGCCTCGACGGGCAGCTCGCCCATATCGACCACGGCGTTGGCGTGCTCGATCCGAAGCCGCTGATCGGCCTCGGGGGCGCGCCCGAGGTGTTCCTTGATCTGGTCGATATCGCCGACCAAAACGATCTCGTCGTCGGGGAACTCTTCCGCCGCTTGAACGGCTCCCTCCACGACGACGCGGGGGGCGTTATCGCCGCCCATAGCGTCGACTGCGATCCGCATTCGACTAAATCTCCTCTTCCGGAGAAACCACCACCCCGTGCCCGGCGTACGTGCCGCAATTGGTGCAGACCGTATGCGACTCGTTCATCTGATGACAGTGGCGGCACGGGACCAGCTTGGGGGGGCGAAGCGTCTGGTGCGTCCGGCGTTTGCGACCACGTGCCCTGGAGGTACGTCTCTTTGGTACAGCCATTCGTTCTCATCTCCTCAGTAACAGATATATCCCTGCCGACCGGTTCCCGGTCGAAACCGTGCTCGGTGAACAGGTCGTGGATGGCTACAAGATAGTTATTGTAGATTTGGCCCGGAATGCTGTCAAGCCAATTCGCCGAATCTGTCCCAACCCACGAGCAGGCCGAGCGGCTTGCGATATCGGACTTCCCCGAAAGAGGATCGAACCTTTGACGCCGCCCAGGCGGTCCCGGGCTTCGGCAAACGGAAGCTGTCGCGTTTCAGCTTTGCGCACCATGACGGGCCTTGTGAATCGGGGTCGGACAGACGAAGTATAGCGCGGTCGCCCGGCCATCTCAATGTCGCAGCGATAATCCGTGCTCGGTCTGTCTGTCCGTTACACGCCGCGTGCCGCCAGATACTCTTTCACCTGCTGTATGGAGAAGACTCCGAAGTGGAACACGGAGGCGGCGAGGACGGCGCGGGCGTGCCCCTCGACCACGGCCTCGAGGAAGTGTTCGAGTTTTCCGGCCCCGCCGCTGGCGATGACCGGCAGTCCGGTGGCGTCGGCGATCCCCCGCGTCAGGGCGATGTCGTACCCGTCGCGGGTGCCGTCGGTCTTCTTGCTGGTCGGCAGGAGCCGGCCCACGCCGAGGTCGGCCATTGTCTCCGCGAACTCGACGGCGTCCCTGCCGGTCGCCGTGCGGCCCCCGTCGATGTACACCTCGCGGCTCGACGGGCATTCGTCGCTGTGGTCGGCGTCGATGGCCACGATGACGGCTTCTGATCCGAATTCGCGGACGGCGTCCGCGACCATTTCGGGGTTTCGGAATGCGGCGCTGGAGATCGACACCGAGCTCACGCCGCAGTCGAGCACGGCCCGGATGTCGTCGAGCGTCTTGATCCCCCCGCCCACGGCGAGCGGCACCTCGACGACGTCCGCCACCCGGCGGAGCACGTCCAGCGTCGTTTTCCGCCCTTCCACGGTGGCGGTGATATCGAGGAACGCGATCTCGTCGGCACCGCCCTCCGAGTATGCCCGGGCCGCCTGCACCGGGTCGCCGGCGTCGACGAGGTCCACAAAGTGTACGCCTTTCACCACCCTGCCGCCTTGTATGTCCAGGCAGGGTATCACGCTGACTTCCGTCTCGCCCATACATCGTCTCCTGTTTCTCGTCCTCGGGGTCGTTTCGAGCACAGTATAGCCGTTTTCCAGGTCGTCCGCCAGAACTGCGTTATCCGTGTTCCTGGGACGGTCCACAGAAAAAACAAACTATCCCGCGTCGTTTTCGTTACATTATCTCGGCGGATATTGTTTGATAACGCCGGCGGCGATGGTACAATCTGCCAAGGGATTTTGCTAGCGGCAGGCGAGTGATGAGAATAAGCTGTCAGAAATGCGGATACCGGTTCGAGGACCCGTTGGACGTTAGTTCCTCGGAGCCCGCGCAACCACGCGACTGCCCGCATTGCGGCTCCCAGGTCGATGTCCGGGCCCAGATCGTCGAGATGGCTTCCCGGACGACCGATGGCGGCGCCCATCTTCCTGATCCGGAGACGCCCGGCGGATCGGACCTCTCCGACCGCTCGATCGGCGGGTACGAGATTCTGGAGGAGATTTCGCGGGGGGCGATGGGGGTGGTGTACAAGGCCCGGCACCGCTCGCTGCGCCGGGTGGTCGCTCTGAAGGTCCTGATCGCCGGGGAGCACGCCTCGAAAGAACAGGTTGTCCGGTTCGAGAAGGAAGCCCGGGCCGCCGCCCGCCTCCGCCATCCCAACATCGTCCCCATCTATGAGGTCGGGATCGAGAAGGGCAAGCGGTTCTTCACCATGGACTTCATCGAGGGGACGCCGCTCGACGTCCTCATCGCCCGCCGGGAGCTGACCCCGCGTCGGGCGCTGGAGATCGCTTCCCAGGTGGCCGACGCCCTCCAGTACGCCCACGAGCAGGGGGTGATCCACCGCGACATCAAGCCGAGCAACATCATGATCGACCAGGATGGGCGCCCCCAGATCATGGACTTCGGGCTCGCCAAGCAGCTCGACACCGACACCAAGTTCACCCGCACGGGCACGACGATCGGCACCCCGTCGTACATGTCGCCCGAGCAGGCCCAGGGCGAGAACGACCGGATCGACCGGCGTTCGGACGTGTACTCGCTGGGCGCGGTCCTGTACGAGATGCTGACCGGCCGCCCGCCGTTCACCGGCGAGACGATGATGAACATCGTGATGAAGGTCATCCACGATGAGCCGGTGCCGCCGAGGCGTCTGAACCGCCGGCTGCATCGCGACATCCAGACCATCGTGCTCAAGGCGATGGAGAAGGAGCCGGCCCGGCGTTACCAGCGGATGGGTGAACTCGGCGCCGACATCCGCCGGTATATGGCCGGCGAGATGATCGCCGCCAGGCCGGCCGGCCCGGTCCGCCGAACCGGCAAGTACCTTCGGAAACACAAGACCACCGTGCTGGTCGGCATATCCATCGCCCTGATCGCGTCGCTGATCTCCGGATTGATCATCTACACCGTGATCCGGGAACAGGATCAGCGCCGGATCGCGCTCCGGGAGGAGCAGGAAGAGGCGGCCCGCGCCCAGCTCGAACAGCTTCTCACCCTCGAGGAGCAAGAGCCGGAGTGGGTGCCCCGCCTCGAGGAAGAGTTCGACGGCGATGCGCTGGCCCACCACTGGATTCCGTCGCACGATGCGTGGTCGGTGCAAGACGGACAACTGACCATCACCGAGGAGGCCCGCGGGCCGAGCCACGTCCTGCTCGATCATCTGTTCCAGGGCAACATCATCATCGAGTACGAGGCCCGCACACTGTCCGAGACGGCCCGAATCAACTGCTTCCTCGGGCCGAACCCGCGACTGGGCTATGCATTCCGATACGGCGAGTGGGACGGCCACAACATCTCGCTGCTCCGCCGCGGCCAGCTCCTCGCCCAGGTCGAGGTTCCGCCCCTTCAGCCGGACATCCCCTACCGCTTCCGGCTCGAACGCCGCGGCTCGACGCTCATCTTCCAGGCGACGGGCAACGGCGAGACCCACGAGCTTCGCTACGAGGACCCGGCGCTGCTCCAGGAGCTCGGCGAGATTCGGTTCGGGCTGGACACCTGGGCCTCGACCGTCCATTTTGACCGGTTGACCATCAGCCGCGAGGAGTTCCTCGGCGAGCACCTGAACAAATTGCAGGCCATCGAGTATTACATGCTGAGCAAGGGCCTGCTGTCGGAGGCGCTGGCCGAATATGAGGACCTTATCGACAAGCACGCCGGCCGGCCGATCGCCGTGCTGGCCGAGTACCACCGCGGCCTGATCGCCGAGGTGCTGAGCGAGGGCAGGGAGGAGAAGCTGAAAGAGGCGCTCGGGCATTACAAGCGGTTCGAGGGATCGAGCGGGCTTCTCGACCCGAAATACTCCCCGCTGATCGCCCACAACCAGGAGCGCAAGTTCTTCGTTCTCGTCCGCCTGGGACGCTACGACCAGGCCGCCGAGGAGCTGGCCAGGGCCGCCGCCGCAGGGCATCAGTTCCAGCCGGGTTCGGTCTGGAAGTTCCCCGCGATCCTGTCGCGGTACGCAGGAGACCTCGCGTTCAGCCCCGCCGTCCGCATAATGGAAGATGTCCGCTTCCGAGGCGACAGGCCGCGTCTGCGCGACTACTGGGAGATCGTGGGCCAGAAGAAACGCAGGGAGTTCACCAGCGCCCTGAACGAGATTAGCCGGGGTCTGGCCACGCAAAAGCGCTATGACGAGATGCAGCGGGCGTTTCTCGCCCTGCCCGATCTCGGCGTCACCCGTTCCTTCGAGCTGGCGGTGGCCGACACGCTGGACGACCATAACCATCGGTCGGCCCTCGAGTTGCTCGGCTTCGCCCACGAGCACGGCATGGTCTCTCGCCGGATGGAGCGGGCCGCACTCGACCTGGCCGGGCGGTTCGTGGCCGCCGGCCAGTACAAGCGAGTGAGTAACGTCCGCCAGGCCTATCCGGTGGGCGGGCTGGCCCGACACTTCAACGACGCGATCATCGAGTTGGTAGCCGCGGGCGACCAGAGCGGAGCCGTCGAACTGTTTGACGAGGCCTGCCAGCATTTCGAAGAAGACCGGCAGCGGATTGCAGGGGCGGCGAGAGAGCTGATGGCCGCCTGCCTCGAGTCGAACCAATATGTGGAGGTCCGGCGGCTGTTCGACACATACGGCGATCCCGGGCTGGCTCGCTACCTGTTCGACGCGGCCCGCAAGCAGATCGAGGAGGGCGACCCCGACGAGGCATACGCCGCACTCGAGCACATCCGAGCGAACCTGCCCGAGCGCGAGAACGAACTCGCCCGGCTGGCCGGCGCACTGGCCACCCGGTACGTCCGGGCGGGCCGACCGAATCGCCTTGTCCAACTCGCCGACGATTACCCCGACCCCCACCTCGCCGCCCCGTTCATCGCGGCGATCAACGACATGACGTGGACCAGCGACAACCCCGAGCTGGTCCTGGTGATGAGCCGGGGCCTTGCCCAATTCCCCGACAACGAGGGCATCCTGGGCAGCGTGAGCCAGGCGGCGCGGGCGCTCATCCAGCAGGGCGATATCGAGGCCGCCGTCCGCCCCTATCATAACGCCGCCCGGGCACAGGGCGACGACCAGGGCTCGGCCGCCCGGCTCTGGGCCGCGGCCGCCGTGGTGCTTTATGATGCGGGGGCGTATGCCGAGGGTGCCAGCGCCTTTGCCACGGCCGGCCGAACCGCCCCCGAGGGCACCGACGAGGGGTCCGGCTGGCTCATCCGCGCCGGCTCGATCTACCTCACCGTGGGCGACACCGCCGCCGCCGACGGGGTGTGGCAGGAGCTGCGCCGACAACCGAGGACCGACATGAAGGGCCGAGCCGTCGCGCAACTGATGATCGAACTCGGCGCAACGGACGAATTCGACTCCTGGCAGTCCGCCCACGCCGACCACATCACAGACGCCGAGGCGGCGTTCTTTATCGGACTGCGGGCGGTGACACTGGACCGGCTCGATGTCGCACGGGAAATGCTCACCAAGGCCCGGGATGCCGAGGAGGGCGCATGGTTCCGGGCGCTGGCAGAGATACTGACCGCAACCATGCCCGGGCCGGAGCCCGTCTCAAGCCGGACCACGCCGCCGTAGGCCGAGCCGGCACACGATCGCTCACGCCCTTCACCGGGAAATCGGTTTGCCGCCACCCTGCGACCGGATGGGGGCTCCGTCACTCGGCTGCCCGTCTTGGCCTGACCCGAGCCCCCTCGTCGAGTTCCGGCGGCGGATCGTAGATGACCAGGTCGCCTTCATCCAGCCCGGTGCGGATTTCTGCGTCCTCATCGCTCCTGATCCCCACCTCGACGGCCCTTCGCTCGGCGACGCCGTCTCGGGCGACGAAGACGTGCCACTGTCCGGCGATCATGAACAGCGCCCGCTCCGGGACCACCAGGACGTCCTCGGCCCGGTCGGTGATGAATCGCACGTCGACCCGCACGCCGGGCCGGAGCGGGAGTTCCCGGCGGTCGAATGCGATGATGACTCGCACCCGCTGCTCCTCGATGCCCAGTGCGGAGATTTTCTTGAAGCCCGCCGGGTAGATTCGCTCGATCTGGCCGATCACGGTCCCGTCGACGGCCGGTCCGAAGACCTCGACCGCCTGGCCGATGTCCATCCGGCCGACGTCCTCCGACAGCACATCCGCCTCGATGCGAATGCTCTCGAGGTCGCCCACCTTGAGCAGGGGGGTTCCGGCGGGGAGCACCTGCTCGTCCTCCTGGAAGACATCGAGCACCGGCCCGGTCGCCGGTGCCCGGATTTCGGACTTCGCCAGTTCGTCGAGCAGGATGGCCATCTCGGTGCGGACCCGGTCGAGCTGTGCCTTGTATGCGACCCTCTGGTATTCGTTGTCGTCGATCGAATCCCGCAGCCGTTCGAGTTCGACCTGTGTCCGCTCGGCATTTTTTTTCATCGCCTGCTCGGTCTCGGCCGCCTCCTCGCGTCCGGCCCGGAGCATCCGGATCGCCCTTTCGGCCTCGATAAACTCGGTCTCGGTGATCGCTCCCTCCCGGAAGAGCTCTCGTCTGCGTTTGAACAGTTCTTCCTCCTGTTCGAGGTTGATGCGGCTGGTCTCGTGTGCCTTTTGTGCGGCGGCGTATCTTGCCCGGGCCTCGTCGCGCACCAGTGCGGCCGCCGCGATGTCCTCCGCCTTCGGCTTGGCCACGTCCACGCCCACGATGAGCGCTTCGATCTCGTCCCGCCGTGCCTTCAGGCCGGCGAGCTTTTCCTCCCTCTCGAACCGGTCGATGCGGGCGACCACATCGCCCGACTCGACCCTGTCGCCTTCCTTCAGGTCAATGCGCAGGAGGCGGCCGCCCACCGGCATCGAAATCCGGTAGTCGGTCTCGAGGCGGGTCCGGGCCTCTTCGACCACGGTCTCTTCGATGGTCGCCTTCCGGGCTTCGATCACCTCGACCTCGATGGGCCACTGGACCATCAGGGCCGCGACGATCAGGCCCGCCAGGACGACGAGCAACAGCCATTTGAGAACTTTCTTCACCGGTTACTCCGTTTTCTTCAGTGTTTCGACCATATCGAGCCGGTTGATGCGCCGCCAGGCGGCCAGGTTTGCCACGGTCACGAACACCACGAGGTAGATTGCGGCCATCCAGTACGTTCGCGGCGAGATGTAAAAGGGCAGCCGATACGAGTCCGTGGCGTAAGCCGCGGTCAGCGCCCGGCACAGCAGCACGCCCATCGGCAGCCCCAGGACCACCCCCACGGCGGACAGGAGGATGTTCTGTCCGAAGACGACCCGGCGGATTTCGCCCAGGGTGAAGCCCAGCACCCTCAGCGAGCCGAGCTCGCGGGCCCGCTCGGTGAGCGAGATGGATGTCGTGTTGTATATGATGGCGAACGCGATCACCCCGGCGAACAGGCCGATGAAGGTGGTGGTAACCGACATCAGCTCGACCAGGGTCTCCTCGAGCTGCCGGCGTGATTGCTCCTTTATCTCGACGGTCGCCACACCGGGATAGTCCTGCAGGTGCCTGCTGAGCGCCATCGCGTCGTCCGATTCGGTCTGCACCAGCACGGCGTTCACCGCGAACGATGCCTCGAGCAGGCGGCTCAGTTCGTTGATGTTCATGTAGGCGCCCATGCCTAGATACTGTTGGCTCACGTCCCGGACTTTCACCGTCGTCCGTCGTCCGACGATCCCGCGGAGCGGTTCCAGTTCGACCACGTCGTTGGCCTTGATCCCGAGATTATCGGCGAGCCGTTCGGAAAGGACCAGACCGCTCTTGCCCACGTCGATGGGCCGGCCGTCGGTGGTGGTCAGGCCCATCAGATAATCACCCGGTCTCACCCCGATGACCACCACATCCTCCGTCCGGTGGCCGCGGGTCAGTGTGAACGGGTACTCGAGGACCGGTTCGGCCCGGCGCACGTTGGGGAGGCGTCGGGCCTCGAGGAGCGCGGCCCGGCCCATTTCCCGCTCCAGGCCGATCCGCACATCCTGCCGCATGAACACGTCGAACTGATAATCGACCATATGCTGCATCGAGTCGGTAAAGAAGAACCCGATGAGCAGCAGGGAGACCGAGCACATCACTCCGAACACGGTGAGGAAGGACCGCAGTTTGTAGCGGAACGTATCCCGAAGGATCATCTTCTGGATGAACGTGGTTTGCCGCCAGAGCAGGCCGATCCGCTCGATGAGAAGCTTGTGTGCGGCGCGTGGGGAAGCGGGCCGCATCGCCTCCGCCGGGTCGATCTTCAACACCCCGCGTACCGCCCACAGCGAGCCGAACACTCCGGCGGCGAAACTGATGGCGAGGGACAGAGCGAGCACGTCGGGATAGAACCGGTGCCGGAGCAGCGGGAACTGAAAGAACTCGACGAACATCGCCATCATCCCCCGGCCCAGGGCGTGGCCGAGGAGGAAGCCGAGCAGCCCGCCGGCCATCGAGATAATCAGCCCATACTTGAGGTAGTGCCCGCCGATGGCCGCGTTGGAGTAGCCATAGGCCTTGAGCACCCCGATCGCGGTCCGCTCGCGCCGGACCACGCGATACAGCATCGCGGTCAGGATCATCGCGGCGATGCCCAGGAAGAACACGGGCACGATCTGGGCGGCCACCCGCAGCCCCCGGATTTCATCGCTCAGGTACCGGTTGCTCAGTTGGTCTTTGCGGGGGACGGCGGCCAGCGCCCCGTACGGCTCGAGCAGGTTCTCCAGCCGGTCCATCATCTTGTCCACGTCGGCGGCCGGATCGAGGAACCCGACGATCTCGGTGCACGCCCCCTGGAGCCCCAGCGCCATCTCTGCGAAGTCGGCGTGCAGCCAGAGGGGGGTGAACCGTTTGGGGTCGGGGACGAACTCGCGCTCGCTGCGGATCATGTAGACGTATTCGGGGCTGAGTGCGGTGGCGACGATGCGGAGCGAGTGGCGCCGCCCGGCCATCGTCGCCTCAATGTGGTCGCCGGGCCGCAGACGGTTCTCCCGGGCGAACTGGTCGTTCACGATGACCTGGTTGCGCCCGCCCCGCGAGAAGTACCGGCCCGAGACGATGTGGATGTCGTTGATCGCGGTCCCCCGCTCGGCGGGCATAGAGATGACCCGGCCGATTCGCGGCTCTCGGAAACCGGAGATATCCAGGTTGGCCTCCTCCACGATCCGGCCCTCGGCCCGGACGACGCCGGGCAGCGCCTCCACCCGGTCCACCACTCGGAGCGGGGCTCGTTCCAGCGGGACCCAGAAGTCGCCGAACCGGTATTGCTCGTAGTAGGCGTCGCGGGTGAGGACCAGCGAGTGGTGTGCGGAGAAGACGGTGACGAACCCGGTCACGCCGCACATGATGACCGCGCTCACGGCCAGCGCCTGTGCCCAGGACCCGCTCAGGTCGCGCAGCAGTTTGCGGTCGAGGGTCTTCATCACCACTCCAACTCGCTGGGCGGGATCGGCTCTTCGTTCTCGGTCCTCTCGCGGACCTTCCCGTCCATCAGTTTCACCACGATGTCGGCCATCCCGGCGATGGCGACATTGTGGGTGATGGTCATCACGGTGGTCCCGGTCTGCTGGTTCACCTGCTGCAGGACATCGAGCACCACCTTCCCGGTCGGATAGTCGAGCGCCCCGGACGGTTCGTCACACAACAGGACGTCCG
>PWKM01000025.1 GCA_003559755.1 Planctomycetota bacterium | reverse complement strand
CGCCCGGGCCGGTCCCGCCGGCCCCATCGCCAGACCGAACACCAACAGCCAGAGAAGGAGCGTCCGCAGGGACGCGGCTCGCATCGCCCCGCCCAACCGGACACCCGAAAACACTCGACCGCTCACTCGCTCGTCAACCTTCGTTAGCGTCTTCATCTCATTGCCTCCTCAGATAGGATGGGTCCTGCCGACCTCATCAGTTCTCTTTCTGTTCCAGTTCGTTCTCCAGCCGCCGGACAAGCCGGCTCAACGGCCGGACCTCCTGGTGATAGACGCTCCGGCGGGCGTCGTTCCTCTCGAACCCGGCCTCGTCGCCGGCTGCACGAGCTTCCCGCGCCCGGTCCCCGAACAGCTCCCGGAGCCGGACGCTCCTGCCCAGCTCGGACCGGGCCGACTCGAGCCGGGCACGAAGCAGCCGCACGGCCAGGTCGGGGACACGGCGGGCAAGCCAGCTGTCCTCCTGGACCGCATCCGGCGGGATCGAGTCCAACAGCGTGCGGGCCGCCTCGAACCCCTTCGCCCGCTCCAGGACCTCCGCACCCCGGAACCGGTCCCGGGCGCTCACCTCCTCCACCGTCAGGACCTCCGCCGCCTCGTCGAACCTCCCCTGACCTGCCAGTACTCTCACGTGCAGGAAGAGCAGCCCCTGGTCGGACGGCGCCCGTTTGAGGGCGTCCTCGACCAGCCCCTCCGCTTCGTCCGGGCGCCCCGCCTCGAGCAGCAGGTCGCAGAGTGCGAGCGTCAGGTCCGGGTCGCCCCGCAGCCGGCCGAGACCCTCCCGGAACACGCCCTCCGCATCCGGCCCTCTGCCCGTACGCCTGAGGAAGTTACCCCGGCTCACCGCCGCCTCCGAGGAGAACGGCAGGGCTGCGCCCACCTCCACCGCTCGACTGAACGCCTCCGCGGACGCCTCCGGCTCGTCGGCCGAGTCAAGCTCCAGGGCGAGCGCCTGGAACCCCGACAGGGCCGCCAGCTCCTGGTCGGACCCCTCGGCGGCAGCCAGCATGCGCTCGGCGGACTGCGCGGCGAGATCGAACTCGGACCGGCGGAGCAGGGCTCGGAAGCTCGCCTCGTGGAAGAAGAACGAACCCGTGCGCCCCTCCGGGACCGAACCGGCCAGGCGGGTGAACAGGTTCACCACAGCACGATGGTCGTCGTCGAGCCGGGCGGCGAGGCGGTCGGCCAGGCGCGAGATCGAGCGCCACGACGACAAGTCCTCGGCCCGCTCCATCGCCAGAACCAGCGGCGCCCGGGCACCCATAAACCCCTCGTCCAGACGGAGCCAGGCGCCGGCCAGCTCGATGAAGGGATCGGGGCCGTCCAGACGGGGGGCCACCCGGCTGCGGAGCACGCCCGCGATGTTCGAAAACCCCGACTCGGCACCCGACTCGGCCGCGTCCGACAGGAACTCCATCCCAAGACGCCAGCAGCGGGCCACCTCGGCCTCGGTCTCCGAACGCTCCACCGCCGCACGCAGGGACCGGCCGGCCTGTTCCAACTCACCCTTCGCAGCCGCCACTCGGGCGTCGGCGAGGTGCGATACGGCGGCGAGCCGACGCGTCTCGTCCGGCCCCGCGTCGGCCGCCGGAGCCGCCGCCCTGAGCACGCCCAGAAGATCGGTCAGGTCCGAACGGAGTACGCCACGCTCCGCCTCCGCCAGGGCCCGCGTGCCCGCACGGACCGCCTCCTCGGCCGCCGGGTCCGATCCCGACGCAGCCGAACCGAACAGCCACACAATCACTGCCAAAACCACCACCGCTCTCTCCAACATTACCCGTCTCATAGCCCATCTCCTTTGACCGGGACCGCCTGCGGTCGGGCCCCCGGAGGGACCGCCCCTCCGGGACGCCGACCGCTCGACGGCCCTATCCTCGTAACACCTTGGCGACCACCGCCACGAAGGCGGCGGCCAGACCGGAATACTGAATTGTCAAACTCTCGCCGAAAAGGCCTGTTACGAGCAGGCCGATGGCAATCCACGTCAAAACCTGTGGCCACTTCCGACTCAACCAACTCATACTCGAACACCCTCTCGGCAACTGTTCAAAGAACCTGGCGGCCAGGGGCCGGTGCACCCTGCGTCCGACCGCCTGTATGAGAAGTAGGCGACGACGTGACCACTTCGTTACACTAAAATCCCCAAAAAACACAAAAATCCGCGCCCCCGCAGAAAATCTCAGGCACCGGATACGCTGCAGGCAGTATCGAATTGCTCGGATATGCCGAGGCGGGCCGGTGTCGTCGTCTGCCGCCCGGCGTCAAGATCCGGAGGGCTGCCCGGGCGGGTCGTTCACGGCCCCCGAAGAACCCGGACGATGGGTGAACAGTTCCCGTCTGACCAACTCCTCGAAGTGACCCCTGATCCGGTGGATGAGGACGCCGAGATAGCCGTTCCTGACCGGGCCCGGTACCGGTTCGCCCATCTGCCGGGCCACCGCGGGCAGCAGCCGGTTGACCGCCGGCAGCAGCTCCGCCCGCGGCACCCGCCTCCGCGACAGCATCTCGAGCAGGACGCCCCGATCGGTCTCCGTCCACTCTGGCCAGCCCTCTTCCAGAGAGCGGAATCCACCCATCGCCAACACCACGGCGGTCGCCGCCGGCCCCCGACGACTCCGCACGCAGTTCGGAAGCCGTTTTGCGGCGAGGTCCATCGCGACATCGTATTCCATCGAATGACTCCTCATCGAGAGCTACAGGCCGAGCAGGTCCGGGGGATCATCGTCCGGCGGGAGGTAGAACACCCGGCCCGACCGGAAGGAACGGCGGCACCGTCCCAGATAGTTCACGCTGAAGCAGCGGCGCTCAACGGCTCGCTTGAGCTCGCCCCCGCACCGATCGCACACCTCGCTGCGCGGCCAGCCGTTGGAGACCATCTTGCAGGCCGGGCATCGGGAGACGCCGAAGTCCACCACGTCGGCCATCCCCGCCGCCCGGATGTGGTGGACGAAGACGCTGGACAGGAACGCGTGCGGCCGGAACACCCGACCGACCTGACCCAGGGCGAAAAAACGAAGGTGTGACAGCAGGTCCTGCGACGG
>PWKM01000258.1 GCA_003559755.1 Planctomycetota bacterium | reverse complement strand
CGGAGCCCGGCGAAGCTACTTCTTCTCCCCCTCCTCTTCCTTCTTCTTCTCCTCCGCCTTCCGATCGGCCTCCAGGACGATCTGCAGGATCTCGCCGGGGTCGTCGCTGAAAGTGATCAGGTCCCGGTCGTTCTCGTCCAGGTAGCCGCGCTCGACGGAGGTTTGGAGCCAGTCGTACATCCCGCCCCAGAACTCCCTGTCGACCAATATGAGGGGGACCTTGTACGACCGCCTGGTCTGGATGAGGGTCAGTGCGGTGAAGCACTCGTCGAACGTGCCATAGCCGCCCGGCATCACGACAAACGCATTGGCGTATTTGACGAACATTACCTTGCGGGTGAAGAAGTAGCGGAAGTCCATCGAGATGTTGGCGTACGGGTTCGGCTCCTGTTCCTGGGGCAGTCCGATGTTCAGGGCGATCGATTCGACGCCCGCGGTGCGAGCCCCCTTGTTCGCCGCTTCCATGATCCCGGGCCCGCCGCCGGAGATGATGGCGTATCCGCCCCGGCCCAGGGTCTCGGCGATCTCTTCGGTGAGCCGGTAGTACTTGTCGTCCTGCCGGGCTCGGGCCGCGCCATATATACTGACGGCCTTTTCGATGGCGGCCATCGTTTCGAAGCCCTCGACCAGTTCGGCCATCACCCGCAGGACTCGCCAGGTGTCGAATTCGAGGCCGGAACGCGGCCCGGGTTTGATTGGTGTCGTCATGTCGCCTCCGCAACAAGCTCGGCCGGGATATCAAAGTTCGCAGATACCTTCTGCACGTCGTCGTGGTCCTCGAGGTCCTCCATCAGGCCCAGTGCCTTTCGGGCGTCATCGAGCGACGGGGAGATATTCTGGGTTGCGATGTTGGCGATCTCGGCGGTATCGGTTGTGATCTCTTTGCTTTCGAGTGCGTCTTTCAGGTCGCTGAAGTTTGACGGGTCGCAGGTGATTTCGTAGGCGTCCTCCAGCTTCTCGATATCTTCGGCCCCCGATTCGAGAGCCACGTCCAGCAGGATGTCTTCTTCGACGAAGTCCGTCGAGACCGAGATCACGCCCTTCGTCTCGAACATCCATGCCACGCTGCCCGCTCCGCTCAGCGAGCCGCCGTGCTTCTCGAAGATGTGGCGGACCGCCGCCGAGGTCCGGTTGCGGTTGTCGGTCACCGCCTCGACCAGCATGGCGCAGCCGCCCGGGCCGTAGCCCTCGTACACGGCCCCCACGAGTTCCTGGCCCTCCAACTCGCCGACCCCCTTGAGGATGGCCCGCTCGATGTTCTCTTTCGGCATGTTGATCGCCTGGGCGTCCTCGATGGCGTACCGGAGTTGGAGGTTGGTGTCGGGGTCGGCTCCGCCGGTCCGCGCCGCGCTCATGATCAGTTTCGCGCACTTCGAGAACATCCGGCCCCTTTTTGCGTCGGCCGCGCCCTTTTTACGGCGGATGGTCGCCCAGTGAGAATGTCCAGACATAATCGTACCTCTTGTTGTATGCGGTCGGCCGCCCGGAAGGTGCGTTCCGCGTTTATCACTGTTTGACAGAGGGGCCTGTCTTCCGTCGGCCCGTGTCAGTCCTCGATGTCGTCCAGCTTTCGGCGGACACTTTCCCGGTCGGGGTCGATCTCCAGTGCCCGCAGCCAGTATCGTCGTGCCTTGTCCTGTTGGCCGATGGCCTTGTACACATCGCCGACGTGCTCGTGGATGGTGCTGTCGTCGGTCATCGCTGCGGCCCGTCGCAGCTTGTCCAGGGCCCTCTGGTTCTCGCCCAGTCGAAAGTGAATCCAGCCGAGTGTGTCCATGAAATACGGATTGCGCGGCTCGACGGCGAGGGCCTTCTCCGCCAGCCGACGTGCCTCCGCCAGCTTGATCCCGCGTTCGGCATAGAACCAGCCGAGTGCGTTGTTGACCGCCGGGTCGTCCGGGAGGATGCGTCTGGCTTCGACGAGCACCTCCTCCGCTTCTTCCGCCTGGTCGGCGTGGGCCAGGGCGCGGCTCAGGTGAATACGATACCGGCCGCTCTCGACGGGCTCGGCCAGCCGCACCGCTTCGGTCAGGTGGCGGATGGCCTCGGACGTGGCGTCGCGCCGACCGTGGAACCGGCCGATGTGGTCGTGCCCAACCGCCTCCTGGCCGGGGATATCGAGGATGTCCAGCAGTGCGTCGAGTGCCCGCTCGTGCTCGCCGGCCGCCTCGAGGATGGCGCTCTTTTGTGCCCTGTAGCGGACGGAGCCCGCGGGCTCGATCGCCTCGATCGCCCGGTCGAGCGTCCGAACGGCGTCTTCGGTGCGCCCGAGCTCCTCGTACAGCTCGGCGAGTTCCATCTGCAGGGGCGGCTTCAGGTCGGCGTCGGCCGACTGGACGGCTTTTTCGAGGTAGGGGACCGCTCGCTCATGCCGGCCCATCTGGCGGAGGATGTGTGCGATGTCCTTGCATTGATGGGCCGAGGCGTTGTTCGGGCTGTATGTCACCAAAAGCTGGTCCAGCAGCTCTTGCTGGAGTTCGCGGGCTTCGTCAAGTTTGCGGGCATTGATGGCGAGTTGGGACGCTTCGCGGATCAGCCGCATCTGCCGGCCGGGGCCGTGTCTGTGGTCCATGTAGGCGATGAACTCGTCGAATGCGGGCGCCCACTCGCCCATCTGCCGGAAGGTGTCCGAGATTTCGCGGTGGGTGTGGGCGAAATAGGGGGCGTAGCGCAGGACCTGGCGGAACGAGTCCACCGCCTGCTCGGGCTTGTCCATCTGGCGGTAGACTCTGCCCAGGCAGAGCAGGACGTATGCGGGCCGCCTGGTCCGCCGTGCGGCCTGTTCGTAGAACTCGGCGGCCTCGTCGAGGCGCCCGAGCGCGTGTGCCCGGGTGGCGAGTTCGCGGAACGCATCCCCGAGTGTCTCGGGCGGCAGTATTGCCTGGGGCCGGTCGACCGCTTCGAGGATGAGGTCGCGGGCCTCCTCGTATTTTCGCTGGCGGAGAAGCCAGCGGGCGATGCCGTAACTGGCCCGGAAGTCGCCGGGGGCGATCTCCAGTGCGGCCTGGAAGTGGGAGCGCGCCTTGTCGTGGTCCTCCATCCCTGACTCATAAAGCCGGCCGAGATGTATGTGGATGTGGGCCGAATAGGGGTCCAGTTCGAGCGCCGCCTCGAGCAACCTCAGTGCCTCTGCCTCGTTCCCCTCCATGCGTGTGTGGATTGCCGTGCAGAACGTTGCGAACGGGCGGGCTTCTTCCTCAGGGGTGCCTGCTCGGGCCGATGCTGCGGGCGCCGCCAGCAGGACGAGACAGAGCCAGGCCGCTTGCCGGGTAAGTCGCCGCATGTTGTGTCACCTCGGTACGTTCCTCAAGGGATGACCTTGTGGAGCCCGAACTCGATGATCCCCTCGGCCCCGACGCGTTTCAGTTCGGGGATCAGCTCCCTGGCTTCCCACTCGTTCAGGACGGTCTCGACTGCGTACCATCCTTTGTCGGCGAGCGGCGAGACGGTGGGGGTGTGCAGGGCGGGGAGCAGTTCGAGCACCTGGTCCAGTGCCTGTTCCGGCGAGTTCAACTTGAGTACGACCTTGCTCCGAGCGACGATTGCGCTTTTCAGCAGGGTGGCCAGATCGCCTATCTTCTTGCGCTTCCATTCGTCGGCCCAGGCGTCTTTGTTGGCGATGAGGCGCGGTGTGGTGCGGATGAGTTCGGCGACCACCCGCAGGCGGTTGGACCTCAGACTGCTTCCGGTCTCGGTCAGTTCGACGATGGCGTCCACGATCCCCGCCTTCACCTCGGTCGACCCCCACGAGAACTCGATGCGGGCGTCCACCCCGTGTTCTTCGAGGAACCGGCGGGTGAGGTTCACCGCCTCGGTGGCGATCACCTTCCCGTCGAGGTCTTCGACCGTCTGCACGGGGGATTCCTCGGGCACGGCGAGCACCCAGCGGGCGGGCCGGCTGGTCCGCTTGGAATAGACCAGTTCCGCCACCTCTACGACGTCCGAGCCGTTCTCCAGAATCCAATCCATTCCGGTGAGGCCCGCGTCCATCACCCCGTCGGCGACGTAACGAGAGACCTCCTGGGCGCGGAACAGCACGACCTCGATCTCGGGGTCGTCGATCGACGGGTAATACGATCTGCCCTCGACGGCGATGTCGAAGCCGGCATTGGCCATCAGGTCGAAGGTCGATACCTGCAAGCTGCCGGAGGGGAGTGCGAGTTTAAGAATCATTGGACCTCTCTGTGTCACGGGCGACCACAGCAGCTATGGAATCTATCGGGCCGCTGCTAGCGGTTACCTTTCTTTTTCGGCGAACTGTTACCGGACTTCTTCGTGCTTTTTTTGCTTTTTGATTGCCCGCCGGCCTTGCGGCTGCTCTTCTTTTTTTCCGGCTTGCTTTTTACCTCGTGCGACGGTGCCTGGACCATCTTGGCCGTATTCTTCGAAGACCTGGCGCGGCTCTTCTTTTTGCCGGTCTTCTTGCCTTTGCTACTCTTATTATTCTTTTCATTAACGGCGATGTTTAGCTCTTTACTGCGTGCCGTGATGGTTTCTTTGAACTTGGCGGTCGCCTCTTCCCTCCGCTTCTCCGTGCGCTTGTCGCGCTCGAGCTTCCGCTTGAGCCGGGCGGCCTCCGCCTGCTGAGCCGCTTGCTCCTGCTCCTCCTGAAGCCGGAGCCGTTCCAGCGTCTCCTGCCCGGTCGGGCAATGGTCTTTGACCGGGCAGTTGGGGCAGTCGTAATCTTTCCGGGTACATATCCGCTCCGCGTGCATCTCGAACGCATGGAATATGCGCGCCCGGTCATCCTTTGGGGTGATGCGGCGCAAGCTCAGGGCCTGGCTTTCCGGGGCCCCGGGACTGACGATATCGGTCCGCTCGGCGACTCGGAGCAGTCCCTCTGTCGCCGGCAGCTTGTCGTAGCTGAAGCAAGCCATCAGGAGCTCGCCGATGGCCCGGCTGGGGAACTTTTCGAGTTGGCTCAACTCCTCGAATGCCTCGTCCGCATCGAGTTCCATCAGCCACTTCAGGGTCATCGTCTGCGTGTTATTGAAGATTCCCGTCAGGGCATCGACGATCTGCTTGCCGACTCCGGGCGGATGGCGGTCACCCAGGAGTTCGTCCAATTGATCGGGGTTGCTCACGCGGAGCTCGTTCAAGTCGACGAAGTGTTCTCGCAGCCGTTCGAGAGTCTTTTCGGCCGGGCCTTCCTTCCCGTCAACGAGCAATAACGTGATCAGAATCTGCTGGAGCGGGGGGCGCTCCTTGTACGGCTCACGCTCGCCCCATTGATCCTCAAGGGTTGGGAAGATGGTCTGAAACCGTTTCGTCGCGGAAACCTTTGCCAATATCCCTCCTCAGTGACATTTCGCTCGCAAAACTCCATTATATCTGAGCCGCCTGCAAAATCAATCCAACGCCTGATTTCGAGGCAGGTAAAGGACAGCCCCGGCCTCATTCGGCGGCTTTTTCCGCCTCGTGCCGGCCCCGCGCCGCCAGACGCGCCAACAATATGCTGAATTCGTACAGGCCGACCATCGCCAGTGCCATCGCAATTTGGGTGAACGGGTCGGGCGGCGTCAACACGGCGGCGAGGACGAAGGCCGCCACGACGGCCACCTTGCGCCATCGGCCCAGTTCGGCCGGGCCCAGCACGCCGATTTTGGTGAGGAACACCGCCACAAGCGGCATCTGGAAGATCAGCCCGAACCCCAGGATCAGCCACATAACGAACGGCGCGTAGCGGTCGATGGTGATGATCGCCTGCAGGTCGAACAGGTCGCCCTGCCGAAGCAGAAAGACGACCCCCAGGGGCAGGACGACGAAATAGGCGAACAGGGCGCCGGCGATAAAAAGCAGGAACGAGCCGGGGCCGTAGCGATACACATATCGCCGCTCGCTGGGGTAGAGGCCCGCCGACACGAACGCCCAGAACTGATAAACGATGAGGGGGAGGGCGATCAGAATCCCGATGACCAGGGCGACCTTCAACCGGACCACGAACGGGACGATCAGCGACTGGTAATGGAGGTGGATCGGCTCGGCCTCGGCCTGCGGGTCGTCGGTGATTGCCGCGCGCTGTCGTGCGAGAAGGTCGAGCAGCGGCGTGCGGAGCACGAAGGGGTTGTCTGCGTCCCGGCCCTGGACGGCATCGAGCGGAGCCCGGAGCATCGGGTAGAACACACTGGGGCTGTAGATGTAGGCGATGATGGTCGCCAGGAAGACGCCGGCGATGCAGACGATCAGGCGCAGCCGGAGCTCCTCGAGGTGCCCGCCGATCGGCATCCGCTTCTCGCTCTCGCTCACGGCTCGGTCCTCCTGAATCACAGCCCGGCGCTCATTCTCCAACGAGGTTATTGTGCGGTATCGACAGGAAAACTGCAAGCGCGTCGTGCTGCGCCGGCCGGCGATTCGGGGCGTTTAGTGGGTTTCTGCCTCGTTCGGTTTCCGCGGTGCGAAGGTCGCTCGCTCTTCGTTGTACGGGCCATCTCGCGATACCTCATGACGATGAGGGTTGCCCCTCGGAGCCCGCTGCGTCGTCCAGCAGGTGTTCGAGATGATCGACGACACGTTCGGGCGTTCGGCTGGTCGGCGGCAGGAGCAGGTGGGCGGAGGTCGGCGAGATGAACCGGATCTCCGCGTTCCCGTTCGCGATCGGTTCGACGAGCTCGCGTTTCTCGAACTTGACCAGCAGGTGGTCGTCGCGAAGTCCGACATAGGTCACCGTCCTCGGTTCGAGCCGGACACGGAGCCGATGCTTGGCGACCAGGTTCACCGCCAGATCGGGCGGTCGTCCGAACCGGTCCTCCATCTCGGCCTCGGCGTCGCGGACCTCTTCCACCGTGCGGGCCCGCGCCAGCCGCCTGTACGCCTCCATCTTCAGCAAGTCGCTGCGAATGTAGCTGGTGGGCAGATACGCGTCGAGCTGGAGGTCCAGGTCGACCTCCGACCGTTCTTCGAGCTCCTCGTGCTTGAGTTCGCGGACCGCCTGGTCCAGCAGTTGGCAGTAGAGCTCGTAGCCGACGGCGGCGATATGCCCGCTCTGTTTCGCCCCCAGGATATTCCCCGCCCCGCGGATTTCGAGGTCGCGCATGGCCAGCTTGAACCCCGAGCCGAGCTCGCTGTGCTCCTCGATGGCCTTCAGCCGTTTGAGCGCGTGGCGGGTTATCGGCCGGCTCTCTGGCAGAAGGATATAGGCGTATGCGCGATGCTTGTACCGTCCGACGCGGCCCCGGAGCTGGTGCAGGTCTGCCAGCCCGAACATGTCCGCTTCGTGGATGATGATCGTGTTGGCCGTCGGGATGTCCAGCCCGGACTCGATGATGGAGGTGGACACGAGCACGTCCGCCTCGCCGGCCACGAACCGACCCATCCGCCCCTCCAGCCGGTTCTCCTTCATCTGGCCGTGGGCGACGATCAGCCGTGCTTCCGGGACCAGCTTCGCCACCCGGTGGGCGACGTGGTTGATGTCGTGTACCCGGTTATGGACGAAGAACACCTGCCCGTCGCGGTTCAACTCGCGGAGAATCGCCTCGCGGACCAGGTCGCCGTTGAACCGTCGGACCTCAGTATGGATCGCCAGCCGGTCCTGCGGCGGGGTGGCGAGCGACGAGATATCGCGCAGCCCGAGCAGCGACATATGGAGCGTCCGGGGGATCGGGGTGGCGGTCATGGTCAGCACATCGACGGTGTATCTCAGCCGCTTGAGCCGTTCCTTGTGCTCGACGCCGAACCGCTGTTCCTCGTCGATGATGAGCAGGCCCAGATCGTGGAACTTGACGTCGCGGCTGAGCAGCCGGTGTGTGCCGATGAGGATGTCCAGCCGGCCCTCGGACAGCGCCGCGAGCGTCTCCTGCTGCTCGCCGCGGGTCTTGAACCGGCTGATGTAGTCGACGATGACCGGGTAGTCGGCCATCCGTTCGGTGAACGTGTGGTAGTGCTGCTGTGCGAGGATTGTGGTGGGCACGAGCACGGCCACCTGTTTCCCCGCCTCGACCGCCTTGAACGCCGCCCGCATCGCCAGCTCGGTTTTGCCGTAGCCCACGTCGCCGCACAGCAGGCGGTCCATCGGCCTCTCGGACTGCATGTCCCGCTTGATCTCATCGATGGCGTGGACTTGGTCGCCGGTCTCAGGATAGATGAACGCCTGCTCGAACTCGCGCATCATGTGGTCGTCGGGCGGGAACCGGATGCCCGGGGCTTTTTCCCGGGCCGCGTGGACCTCGAGGAGCTCGAGGGCGAGCTGGTGGACCGACTCGCGGGCGGCCTTCTTCTGCTTCTCCCAGCGCCGGCCGCCGATTGTGCTCAACGACGGCGCGGCCGCCGAGCCGAGGTACTTCTGCACGAGGTCGATCTTGGTGGTTGGCACGTACAGCCGGACCTCTTCGGCGAACTCCAGGTCGAGGAACTCACGCATCTCGCCGCCCTGCTCGAGCTGGATCAGCCCGCGGTACCGGGCGATCCCGTGCGATACGTGGACCACGTAGTCGCCCGTGTGGAGCTCGGCGAACGTCTCGATCGGTTCGCTGGGGGCGCGGGGCCGGACCGTGCGGTGCCGGTGGTATCGCTGGAAGATGTCGTGGTGGGCGATGAACGTGGTGCGGCCGGTACCGAACCGGAACCCGTGCCACAGGTGCCCGATGGCGTACTCGATCTCGGGCGCGTTCTCCAGGTCGGTCCCGGCCAGCAGCTCGCACAGCCGTTGTTCCTCGGCCGAGTTGTTACAGAAGATCACCACCCGGTCGCTGGTTTCGACGTAGCCCCGGAGGTCGTCGTCCACCCGGTCCACCTGCCCCGAGAACTGGTCCGTCGGCGCGGTATCGAAGTTCACGCCGTCTTCGTGGCGGGGCAGTCGCAGCAGGCCGGACTCGATGACCGGCCGTTCGTTCCACGCCCGGGCGATCTTTTCGTAGGAGAAGAGCCGGCTCCCCTCGCGCTCAGCAGCGGCCAGTCGTTCCGCCCGCTCCTGGATTTCGACCGGTTCGGCGAGCAGGACCACCCAGTCGCGCGGCACATAGACGAAGAAGCTGGGCACTTCCTGCATCTGCAGGACCTGTGGGCAGGCCTCGCTGCCGATGGCGATGATCCGGGCGAGCTCGGCCTGCTTCAGCGACCGCTGGGTGCCGGGGTCGTACTGGCGTATGGACTCGATCTCGTCGCCGAAGAACTCGAGCCGCACCGGCCGTTGCGAGCCGAACGGGTAGATATCGACGATCCCGCCCCGCGCGGCGAAAGTGCCGGGAATCTCGGCGACCTCCTCCCGCTCGAACCCCTGGTCAACCAGGAGTTCGGCCAGTTCCTCCGGCTCGAGCTCTTCGCCCGGACGGAATTCGAGGGCGGAGGCGAGGAGCGTGTCGGGCGGGACGACCGGCTGGAGCAGCGCCTGGATTGAGGTGATCACCGTCTCGGAGCGGGCTCGTTCGCTCGCATCACGGTCGAACAGCAGAGTGTTCAGCACCGCCAGCCGTTCGCCGAATATCTCGTGGTTGATGAGCTCCGGCTCCTCGGGGAGAGCGTCCCAGGCGGGGAACACCATTGGCCGACGTTCGGAGAACAGTCGGAAATCGGCCGCCAGTTCATCGGCGACATCGACGCTGGGCGCGACCACCAGGATGCCGCCGGGAAGCCGGTCAGGGGGGAGGTCCGGGGCGACTCCCTGCTCGAGGCCGGCGGCCAGCCCCGCCGCGAAATAGGCGCACGCTGAGCCCCACAACCCACCGACCCGCACCCTGGGCAGCCGCCCGGGTCCCGGCGTGGTCAGGTTGTTGAGCACCTGCGAGAGCTCGCGGCTCTCCAGAATAGGGGCCAGCAGCTTCATCCAGGTCCATTATATCGGGATGGGGGACGTGCGCCAGCACCCCGCCCGGCCAATCCGGTCTTATGGCGCGGGGCTTCGGGCGCTTGACAGGTCTCGGTCCGCCCGGTAAGTTCTGTTTCTTATACATCCAGCGGTGGGTCGGGGCAAATCGTTCCCTGGCCCGCGATTCCGTGTCTGCTGGACCTCGAACTGGCGACTGCGAGGGGGCTGTTATGAAGATTCTGCTCGTTTCACCCTGTCAGGATGTGGCCCGCCGGACGCTCGCCGCGCTCCAGATTCCGGAAGTGGCTCTCCAGGTGCTCGCTGCGCTGACCGACGAGCGCCACGACGTGCGCGTGGTAATGGAGGAGTTCGAGGATGTGGACTTCTCGCTCGAGCCGGACTTGGTGGGCCTCAGTCTGATGACGGCGAACGCCCCGCGCGGGTACCTGATCGCCGACCATTTTCGCGACAAAGGAGCAATGGTGGTCATCGGGGGCATCCATGCGTCGGTCCTCCCGGAGGAGGCCGGGCAGCACGCGGACGCCGTCGTCGTGGGCGAAGGCGAACCCGTCTGGCCGCAGGTAGTGGCCGATGCCGAGGCGGGCAAGTTGGAGCCGCTGTATGCGTCCGATGGGCCGGCCGACCTGGCGAAAATCCCGCATCCCCGCCGCGACCTCGGCCCGGTGAAACGGTTTATGAACGTCAACCCGCTGATGACGACCCGGGGCTGCCCGTACAACTGCGAGTTCTGCTCGGTCTCGCGCGTGTACGGCCGGAAGATACGGACGTTTCCCGTGGACTGGGTGGTCGAGGACGTGAAGCTGTCGGGCCGCAAGTATCATCTGATTCTGGACGACAACGTGATCGCACGGCCCGATTATGCGCTGGAACTGTTCGAGGCGCTCAAGCCGTTGAACATCTCCTGGGTCGGGCAGTCATCGATGTCCTTCGCGGAACGCGACGACCTGATGCGGGCTGCCCGCGAGAGCGGCTGCCGCGGGCTGCTCTTCGGGATGGAGACCGTATCGCATGAATCGATGAAACGAATGAAGAAGTCGTACCGTGACCAGGCCGATTTGGCCGAGGCCATCGAGCGCATCCAGGCGGCGGGAATCTTCTTTCACGCCTCCGTTGTGTTCGGGTTCGACACAGATGAACCCGGAATATTCGACGAGACGGTCGATTTTCTGATGCGGTCACGAGTCCACTCGGCTACATTCAATATCCTCACGCCCTATCCAGGCACCGAGCTGTATAAGGAACTCAACGGCCAGGGGCGGTTGTTCACCGAGGACTGGCAGTACTACGACCACACCACGGTGGTCTTCCGGCCCGCTCGGATGACTGCCCGGGAGCTGGCCGAGGGGCAAAACCGGGTTCGGCGGTCCTTTTATCGCCCGAGCTCGATTCTGAAACGGCTGCCGCGCCACTGGAGGCACCCGCTATTTTTCACCGCGCTCAATCTCGGCATGCGCTTTTCCGCGAATCGGTCCGGCCTGCCCCTCGCACCGAGCGACGTCCCAGAACCACAGACTACATGATGGAACCTATCGCAGACTATCCGTCCTCTTTTCATCAGCGGGTACTCGCCCGGGAAGCTCCCGGCGGACCGCCCGCTGCACTGAACGTCGTCGTCCCGTCGGTCACTCGGCCCGGCGAAGCGTTCGACGTGCGAATCGCCGTGCTCGACGAGCAGGGCCACCCCTCGTTGCAGTGTGACGGGCGACTGGAGCTCGACATACCCGAGCAGGCCCCCGCCGTTCTCACCTTTCGCCGGGGCGTTCCCGCAGCAGGGCGGCTGACGGGTGTCCGACTGTTGGGCGAAGGTCTGTTCCGTCTCCGTGCCGGCTTGGGCCCGCTGGGGGAGCACTCGAACCCCACGTTATGCACGTCGGACGACGTTCCGGGCATCTACTGGGGCGATCCGCACGTCCATACGATCCTGTCGAATTGCCACGTGGACACCTGCCGCTCACTCAACTTCTGTTTCACTGCCGCACGGCATTTGACGGGGCTGGACTGGGTCGCGGCGGCCGACCACGTATCCAACGGGCGTTGCGATGAGTCGAAGTGGAAGGAGCAGCGGAGTGTGGCGGACCATCACTGCGATCCGCCCCGGTTCGTCACGATCCCCGCATACGAGGCATCCCATCGCGGCGGTGCGGGGGGAGACAACACCGTATATATGGCCCGTTTTCCCGACGAATTCGTCGATGAGTATGATGACGGCAGCGTGAAAACGCTGT
>PWKM01000029.1 GCA_003559755.1 Planctomycetota bacterium | reverse complement strand
GTTGCCGAAGCGTCTCCGCGAAACGACGTCGGCGACGGCCGCGGTTACAAGGGCACCGAGCGACCCTTCTGGCTGATTCAGAAGGAAGGTACAATCTTCCTTCGTCGGGGCGCGTTCGTCCAAGGCATTATGCAGAATCGTTTCGAGCCGGCGAGGCAGGTTCATGCACAATTTCCTTGCATATCGCATCCCGAGACGAGACCGCACCTGCTCCGTGCAGCTTACTCTGCGCAGCAGCCGCCCTCGAGTCGGCCGAGCCGTTGTTCCAATTGCCGCACCGTCCGTTCGAGGCATTCGAGTCGCTGTTGCAGCGGGGGCGTCTGGGCGCCCGGCGTGGCGCCGCCTTTCTTGCCCTGGTCGCCGAACATGAACCATTCAATCGGCCGGCCGGTGATCTGGGATGCCGCAATCACCAGTTCCAGCGAACACTGCTGCCGCTTCTTCGTGTTCGTGATCGCCGAGGCCGTCACCCCGAGCAAATCGGCGAGGTCCTGTTGGCGCGGCACCGTCTCAAAAATTCGGCGACAACAATCGGCACGGCTGAAGTCCAGTTCCGTCGTCTTACTCATCTTTTCCTCTTCCTAAAAAAGTCTGCTATAAACCCACTCTGCCTCACGGCAAACGACCTTATTCCCCGACAATCAGAATTGACCCCAATCGTATCGATTTGTCCGTATCTTGTCAATTCGCCTGTATGCCTTTTCCGGGATGGCGGCAACAAAGGGTTGCGGGAGCCGCCGCTATCTGGTAATATCTGGATACATCAGCGCCTGTGGCTCAATTGGATAGAGCACCGGCCTCCGGAGCCGGGGATTGCAGGTTCGAACCCTGCCAGGCGTACCATTCCCCTCCCATCTGGACCTGCCGCCAATCCCGGCCCCGCACGCGGCTCCTGATTTCCTGGTACAGCACTACTGAGTACGTGCGGAAGGGAGTTCAACCGGCGGCGGGCAGGGGTTCGGCGAATGTGCGGCGCTGAGAGAAGCGGTTCACGGCCGACCATCCGACGCGGCGGGCCAGACTGATCGCCCGGTCGAAATCACGTCCGACTTGCCCGGGGGCGTGTGCATCAGACCCCAGGCATATCGGGACGCCGAGATCGTACAATAAGCGCAGGATCTCCTCGGACGGGTATTGCTCGCCGACTGGTTTGCTCCATCCGGCGGTGTTGATCTCCACCGTCATGCCGGCATCGGCCACCGCCCGGGCGACTTCGGCAATAGCATCGGAGACGTCGCGGTCGGGCCGGTGTCCGAACTTTTTGACCAGATCAAAATGGCCGACAATGTCGAACAGACCCGTTTCGGCCATCTCGGCCATCAGATGGTAATAGCGGCGGAAGGCCGCTTCCACGTCCGCAGTCTCCCAGCGGTGCAGGTAGCCCGGATTATCGAAATTCCAATCGTCGATGAAATGGACCGACCCCACCCGGAAGTCAAAGTCGAACGCGTTGGCGAGACGTTCGATCTGGGGCAACTGATCGGGTATGTAGTCGAACTCGCCTCCTATGAGCACGCCGATCCGATCATTATATTCCTGCCGCAGGCATCGGGCTTTCTCGATGTACATGCGGAACTCGCCCTCGTCAAGGTTGATCTTCTCGGCGATGGGGATGGGGACCGGCATGTGGACGGAGAAGCCCACTTCGGACAGCCCGGCGGCGATCCCGGCCTCCACGTAGGCGCGCATCTCGCCCTCGGCATGGCCGCACCATTTTGTGTGGAGATGATAGTCCGCCAGGTAGGACAGGAGAGCCCCCTTTCGAATGCGCTTCAACCGGCGACGACCGCTACAGTAGGTCGCCGAACTCGTCGTCGAGTTCGTCCTCGCCGATCATGTCGTCCAGTTCCTCTTCCTCGGTTTCTTCCTCGATATCCAGCGGGGCATCATACTCATCGGGCTCTTCTTCGTGGACGAGGTGGTCGAGCTCCATCAGCAGTTCGATGAACTGCTCGTTGTTGATCATTGTCTCTTCGAGCATGATCAGCCCGAGCATCGTTCGGGGCTCGCCCGACGCTTCCAGCACTCGCTGGATTTCGAGCGCCCGCTCTACGTCTTCCTTGGTGCAATACCCCTTCTGGACAGCCATTTCGCCAAACAGCTTTCTGGCAGTTCGGACATCGTCTTCCATTTTATCCACCTCCGGCTCATTTCCGGACCAGCAAGTTGTCCCGGTGCACCGCTTCCGTATAAGCGGCGTCACCCAGAACGTTGCGCACCTGCCGGCTCCGCATGCCCTTGATTCGCTCGAGATCGGCCGACGACAGGTTGGTCATACCTCTTGCGAACGCTTTGCCGTCGGGGCCGACGATCTCGACCGTGTCGCCCTGCTCGAAAGAACCGGTCACAGCCACAATGCCCGACGGGAGCAGACTGTTGCCGCCTTCGACCAGCGCCGTTCTGGCGCCGACATCCACATGGATTGTACCACGCAACGTGCGCGCCGCAAACCATCGTTTCCAACTGGGCGTACGGCGGGCGCCCGACACGAAGAATGTGCCCAGCTTTTCACCCGCCATCAGGCGTGGCAGTACATTTTGCTGAGTGCCGTTCGCAATAATCGCCGCCTGGCCCGAGCCCGCCACCATCCCGACGGCTTCGAGCTTCGAGCGCATCCCGCCCGTGCCGCGCAGTGACTTGCCGCCATTGTCCAGGGCCAATGTCTCTTCGGTAACCCGATCAACGAGAGATACCACCTCTTTGCCGTCGAGCAGGCCGTCTACCGTGGTGAGCAGAACGAGCAATTGAGTATCGAGCAGGGAGGCCACGAGAGCAGACAACAGGTCGTTATCGCCGAACCGTATCTCGTCCACGCTGACCGTATCATTTTCGTTGACCACGGGAATCGCCCCGAGTTCGAACAGGGCATTGAGGGCGTTTCGGACGTTGAGGTACCGGGTGCGGTCGTCGAAATCGTCACGGGTGACCAGAATTTGTGCGGCATGGTGGCCGTGTCGTTTGAAGCACCGGTTGTACGCCTCGATGAGGTGGCTCTGCCCCACGGCGGCCGCGGCCTGAAGTCCGGGCAGTTCCTTCGGCCGCTCTTTCAATCCGAGTTCGCCGATCCCGGCCCCGATCGCGCCCGACGTCACCAACACCACCTGTCGGCCGGCCGATACGAGATGATCCACCTGTTCGGCGAGCGCCGCCACCCGCTCGGAGTTCAAGCTCCCGTCGGTGTTGGTGACCACGGCGGTCCCCACTTTGACCACCATGCGCCGGACATTCGCCAGATATTCGGTTCGGTTCATCGGGTTATCCTTTGCTCGGCGAGCAGGCGAATCGTATCACCGCGCGCACCGATGTGTCAAGCCGATGCAGCGCTGCAACGGCCTGTATGAACAGGATATTCCCCCCTGGCAATGCATGCACGGCGAGCCGAACCACACACCAGTCCGGGATTCCACCACGCCAACACAGCAATCCTCAATTTAATCCGAGAAAAAGCTTGTCAAACCGGCCTCGGTCCCGTATACCTGAATATGGTACGGCTTCAAAGCACATAGTCCCCGCCGTCCGCAATATGTCGGGGACGAACACTATCGGAAGGAGTGGTCGCTGTGCAATCAATTCTCGTTACCGGCGGGGCCGGTTTCATCGGCTCGAACTTTGTGCGATGGGCGCTGGACCGGCCGGGGACCAACTGCAAGCTGGTGGTCCTCGACAAGCTGACCTACGCCGGCAACCTGGAGAACCTGGCCGGGCTGGAGGAGGCATTCCCCGACCATTATTTTTTCGTTCGGGGCGACATCTGCGACGGCGACACTGTTACGGAATTATTCGAAAAACACGCCCCGGACATCGTGCTCAACTTCGCGGCAGAATCTCACGTTGACCGATCGATACTCGACCCGATGGAGTTCGTACGAACCAACGTGCTGGGCACGGCGACGCTGTTGACTACCGCCCACAGCCACTGGCCGGAAGAAAGTTGGGACCGGTCGCGGTTCCTGCAGGTCTCGACAGACGAGGTCTACGGAAGTCTGCCGGAGGACCGACCCGACCTCAAATTCACCGAGGGCACACCGCTTGCGCCACATAGCCCATACTCGGCGTCGAAGGCATCTGCCGACCTGCTCACACAGGCATATCACGACACATACGGCTTCCCCACACTGATTACACGTTGCTCCAACAACTACGGTCCGTACCAGTTCCCGGAAAAGCTGATCCCGCTGATCATTCGAAACGCGATGAACGACGAGGCCATACCGGTGTACGGCGACGGGAAGAACATCCGCGACTGGCTGTACGTGGGCGACCACTGCGAGGCACTGTGGGCAGTCCTGACCGGGGGCAAGCCGGGCTCTGTCTATAACATCGGCGGAGACCATGAACTCCGCAACATCGACTTGATCCGGACGCTGCTCGACACCCTCGAAAAGCCGCACTCGCTCATCAAATTCGTCAACGACCGACCGGGGCACGACCGCCGCTATGCCATCGACGCCGGTAAGATTAAAAACGAACTGGGCTGGACGCCGAGCAGTAACTTCCGCGAGAAACTGGCCGAAACAGTCAACTGGTACCGGGAACATACCGAGTGGGTGGACCGGGTGATCTCCGGCGAGTACCGCGGGGTCTATGACCGAATCTATCGACACGGCTGGAAAGGATAGTCCACAGTGCAGATACCGTTTTATCGCCCTCTTATGCTCGGACCAAGGGGCGAATATCTGGCACATGTGCTCCGCGCGGGGCGAGTTTTCCCGGAGGTGCGTGGACCAGCCGGCGGATTCTCCAGTTCCGCCTGCTCTACCAACTGACTGAAGACGGAATCGTCCGCGTATGCCGGGCGGTCAAAGCGTTCAAGGACTGGTACCTGGGAGAGTGGTTATGCCACAGATAGCTCACAACTACAAAGGCATCATCTTGGCCGGCGGTTCGGGCACGCGCCTGTATCCAATGACGGCGGCCTACAGCAAGCAGCTTATCCCCGTATACGACAAGCCGATGATCTGCTATCCGCTTTCCACGTTGATGATGACCGACATCCGCCACATCCTCATCATCTCCGATTCCGAGACCATCCCCTGGTACCGAAAGCTATTCGGCGACGGTTCCCAACTTGGATTGAAGATCGAATACGCACTCCAGGAGGAGCCGCGCGGCATCGCCGAGGCGTTCATCATCGGGGCCGAGTTCATCGGCTCGGACCCCGTCGTATTCATCCTGGGCGACAACATCTTTTACGGATACCTCGACTTCCTCCGCGAGGCGATGGCGACAAATCGCGGGGCGACGATCTTCGGCTATTACGTGAAAGACCCCGAGCAGTACGGCGTCGTCGAGTTCACCGAGGAGGGGGAGGTGCTTTCCCTCGATGAGAAGCCGGACGAGCCGGCCTCGAATTTCGCCGTGCCCGGGCTGTACGTTTACGACAACGATGTCGTCGAGATCGCCCGTAACCTCGGCCCATCGGACAGGGGCGAACTCGAGATAACGGACGTAAACAGGGTCTATCTCGAACGCGGGAAGCTCCGGGCGAGCCGGATCGGGCGCGGGATCGCCTGGCTGGACAGCGGCACGCCGGACGCGCTCATCGATGCGAGCACGTTCATCGCCACCGTCGAGGCCAGGCAGGGTCTGAAGATCGGCTGCCTGGAAGAGATCGCACTTCGACGCGGGTTCATCGACGCGAAACAACTGGCCTGGCTGATCGAAGAGATGCCGGCGTGTCCCTATCGCGAGTATCTTCAGACGATCCTGCGGGAGTACAGCCGGACGTATTGATGACCCATGGGCACATCGCCCCGATCATTCGCGTTCACTGCCTCCGCGACCACACCACGCGGATGTTGTCCCCTGCTCGCGGGAGTTTGAGCACTCGCCGAACCGTGTGAACGCGGCTTCCCGACAAAAAGACTAAACTATGAACTTTTTTTTCCGAAGGTAATATACGGAGTAGAAATTGAGGCAAGTATTCTTGTAGATGCGTGCCTCCGCCGGAGGTCCGGCGCTGACGCAAACTGTAATTAGGAGATGTAAAATGTTGAAAGAGCTTGCGAGGTACGGTTTCGCACTCGCCGTGGCTGTGTGCCTGTTGGTACCTTCGTTGGGTTCAGCAGACAGCAACGTCTCAACTGTCACAATCACGGCGACGGTTGACTCATTCGCCGAATGGGATGTCACCAGTCCGGCCATTGAGGCGAGCGATTTCGATGGTCATATCACGAGCGTGGATCAGGCAATTACCGCATTGCAGACGTTGACTCTGTACGCAAACGTCAACACCACGATCACCCCCACAGGCGGCGTCAACGTCGGCATATTGAGCAGCGAAACCGACACGTTGACCACGAGCTATAAAATGTCGGGCGACGAGATTGAGGACGACGCTGAATGGATTGTGGCCGGGACAGGTACCGGTGAGTTTTTTGCCGCCAATACGTATTCAGTCACCCATGAGGATGGTGTGGGCGCCTATGAGGTGACTCTTCATGTCCGGGCCGAAGGCCCTGGCGATCGGGCTCCGGACGCCGGCGACTATACTTGCGGAGTCGTCCTGACCGCAAGTTGGGACTAAGTCGCTTAGACAGTTCGCTACCAGGGCCCTGGGCGGGGCCTTGAAGCGGTTTTTCGCCGGAATCCCAGGCCGAGAGGGCGGAACTTATGGTCCTGCGGAAAAACTTCATCCAGGCATTGGGCTGTCTTCTGGCAGTCTGCATCGGACACCCCGCGATATTAGCCGACGCCTCCTGGCTGGACTCCCCCTACTCCCTCGAGCCGGACGGGCACATCACCTCCCCCGGGCAGACCCTGGACGGATCATTGACGATGACGCTGGCACACGACCAGCCCTGTCAGATTTCGGTATCCGTCGCCCAGGCCGGCGATGAGGTACTGAGCATCGATGGGGATGCCCTGACAACCAGTTACAAGCTGACCGGCCCATCCGTAACCAACCCGGATGGACACTGGGTCGGCTCGCAGACGTTCGTCACCCGGACTTACGGGGTGGACGGCTACGGCCCCACGTCGGACATCACCATCTCTGTCCGCGCGGCAGCCGCCAGCGACCGAGCGAATAAAGCCGGCGAATATTCCGCGTCCATCGTGCTGACGGTCACCTGGTGAGGAATATGATGAACACGGACAAGCAAAGATTGGCTATCGCAGTCATACTGGTGGTTACGGGGCTTTGTACAGTTCGAGCAGCCCGGGCCGGCGTGGCCGTGGCCCCGCTCAGACAGGAGATATCGGTCGCACCCGGCCGGACCGAACGTTTCAGGATCACGATTACCAACCGGGTGCGCGACCGGGCTCGTGCCAGGCCGGAGAGGGTGCATATACAGTTGGCCGATGTTGCGGTATCGGAAACCGGACATCTGTCTTTTCCTGAGCCCGGGAGTATGCCTCGGTCGGCCAGCAATTGGATAACGCTCAACTCGACCGAGTTGCTCATCAGGCCGGGCGAATCGGAAATCATCGAGGGCACCATCGCAGCTCCTCATCACGCGGCGGGGGAATACTATAGTGCCGTCCTGGTTACGCTTGGCTCTCAGGGCGAGACTGAGGGCGGGGTGACGCTGACTTATCGGATCGCCTCGGGATTGTTCGTAACTGTAACAGGACGCTCTTTCCCGAGGCGGGCGAAGATCACCCGATGCGAGATCGTGTGGCCCCAATTGGACGGCGAGAAGATCGTCCAGCCGGTACATTCACGCCCCCCAGAGGTAGTGGTCGCTTTGGAGAACACAGGACAGGCACGATTCCGGGCCACCGGTCGGGTCCGGATTCTGGATGAGAATTCGAGGACTGTTTTCCTGACACCGCTGCGCAGCAATCGGTCGAGAGTGTTCGGCGGCGACAGCAGGATATTCAGGACATCGCTGGACAAGCCGCTTCCGACCGGACAATACCAGCTCCATGTAGAGATGGACTACGAATCGCATTGGGGGAAGGCACGCCACCGAGAGGCGTTTGAGATTACGCCGGAGCTTGCCCTTATATTGGAACAGGTGGCCGCAGAGTCGCACGGACGACCAGATGGCGACCTCCTGAGGGCGACTCCCGAATCACTTCGTTGCGTGGTGATGCCGGGGGCCTTCCGGTCGATCGGTGTCGTCGTGAAGAACACTTCCGAGTACACCGTGCCCGTCTCGGCTGCAATTACCGGGCAAGATGAAGGACCGGCTCCGGAAAAGTGGTGGTCGGTTGAGCCGGGCACCTTCGAGCTCACTGCCGGCTCCCGTCGGTCGCTCGTACTGCTGTTGAGGGTCCCCACGGATATCAATCGAGAAGAACAGGGATTTTCGCTGGTGTTAAGAGCGATGCAGCCGGATGGAACTGTGTCAGAGTTGCGTGTTCCGATAAACGTTGCCATATGGGCAGGGAGATGACAAATCGATGGGAGGGATATCAATGAAAGACCGAGTGCAGTCCCGTTGGTGTCGAGTTTCAGCCGGCTGCCTCTGCATGGTCCTGGTTATCGGAATCTGCCCGGCTCTCTCGGGAGATGCTCCGACAGCCGAGGAGCCGGCAGAACCGCTCGTTACCAACGTTTGGGTGGAAACAGAAGTCCGGCAGGTCATCCAAGACATTTCGTTGCAGACGGGTGTGCCCATCATATGTGATCACACCGTGCAGGGCGTCGTAACAATCGCCGTTCAGGACATGCCGTTGGAAGACGTGCTTGAGCGCGTCTGTGCCGTGGGCGGCTATGACTTTCTTAAAATCAACAACTATTATGTGGTTGGGAAGGCCGACCCGGGGAGTCTGATGTTCGCCCGAACGGCGTCCTCGAAGCGAGCCAGCTTGACTTATGTCAACTGCGACCAGGTCAGGGCGGCGCTGCACCCTTCGCTGGCCCAATTCGTGACCTACGACAAGCCCAGCGGGACGGTGATTATCACCGCCCCCGAAGCCGCACGGCAGAAAGTAATCCAGGCCATCCGAGAAATCGACCATCCACATCGGCAGGTGATTATCGAGGCGGTCGTCTTCGAATTGACCGAAGAGGGGGCAAAGCAACTGGGGCTGGACTGGCAATACGGCTACAAGCGAATACAGACGGGGATGAGCGACCTCGTCGGGACTGTTACTTACGACGCCGCATCTGACATCGCGAGATATATAGAGGTGACCTTGCGGGCAATCATCCAGGAGCGCAAGGGACGTGTCCTGGCCAGCCCCCGGATCGCGGTGATGAACGGCGAGGAGGCAGATATTTTCGTCGGTCTCGAACGATACTTCTCGCTCCTGAGCGGTCCCGCATCCAACCCGTATTATCGCCTGGAATCGATCAAGGCCGGAGTGAACCTCACGGTAGGAGCCCAAATCGGGGCGAATGGACAGATGGTGTTGAAGCTGGCTCCCGAGGTCTCTGATGTAGCAACCGAGACCGCCAGAGACAACAACAATAACTCCGGCGCAGCGGCGAATTCCGCCTTGCCGGTTGTGACCAGGCGACGCGCCAACACGACCATCAGTGTCCGCGATGGACAGACGATCGTGCTCGGGGGGCTGTTGCGCGAGCAGCACCGCTCGCTGGTCGAGAAGGTGCCGGTGCTGGGCGACATTCCTGTGCTCGGGACGGCCTTTCGCAAGGTGACCCAGCGGAAGGAGCAACAAGAGGTGATCATCGTGATGACCGCCCATCTGGTGGACGGCAATGATTCTCGCGCGGCCGAACTCCCCAGCCGCCTGGAGCAACGATATATAAGCCCCCTCGATTCTATCGCACCGTCAGCAGACCAGGGAGAACTGTAATGTGGAAAGCAAGGGCAATTTTACCCATTCTGATCCTGGCATCCGGGTGCCGCATCGCACCTGAAGCGGCAACACAAACCGACTTGACGTTCCAGAGGGGGGCACAACTGTTGGCCACCGGTAGCCCCAAGACTGCTATTCCACTTCTTACCCAGGTCGTCGCGTCTGTCCCCGACGGGCCGGAACCCCACGCCATGCTGTCATTGGCATACGCCCTCGACCTGCAAAGCGAACGAGCCATCGCACAGGCCGCGCAGGTCAAACGCAAGCCGGGAGAACCGCCCGGGTGGGAACGAATGGCGGTCGGTATCGCGGAGTTGGCGCGAGGGCGACCCGGCGAAGCGGTCCGCCAATTCGACGATGTCAAGGCGCAAGTGGCACCGGAAGGCCCGATGAGCATCGCAATCAGCCAATGGCTGATTTTGGCCCTTCTGCTCCAGGAAGACCATCAGAGAGCCCTGGAACTGCTCGATGAACTCGCTCTCTCCCCCGCGGGCACGACTGCACTGCTGTGGCGCGTGCTCGTGTATTCGCGACAAGGGGAAACAGAGAAAGCCGTACAGGCCCTGACGGCGGTTGCCGGGGATGTCGCTGTCCCGCGACCGGCACCTGTGAATATGGGGCAGAAGGCGACCGACCATATGCTCTACGATGCAGCGATAAGTGCCCTCAGAGACGGCAACCTCGATGAGGCCGAAGAAATCTTCGCTGACCTTCAACAGCGCCACCCAAGGGCGTTTGATGCTCCGGCCTGGTTGGCCCTTATTGCCGCCGCTGGCGGGGACTGGCCGACGGCTCGGTCCCGTCTGGATGAGGCCCAGATGCTTGGATCAATGCAGTCGCGTGGCATCGCGCATCAACTCCACGGTGTGGTCTGTGCCATGGAAAGAATGCCGGAACAGGTCGTCCGTGCGATGGTTGTGGGTCAGCGGCTGCTGGGCAGAGGCAGTTCGCCAGCCCACGCTGTAACACAACCGAAACGGGATCGGGTCTGGTTCTCTGACGCCATGAATTGAGCGGGTAACCAACGATCCGGGTTGGGGAGTATTCAAACCGGTCCACCGTCGGCATCCAACCGCTGTCGGATAGCCGTCCATCCTCTTCTGTCCCCATTGCGGGGAACTCCGCGCGTGCCGAATCGGGCAGGAATCTTCTGGCTCGATAGCGGCACGGCTGACGCCCTTATCGACGCGAGCACGTTTCCCCGGCGATCAACTCAAGCAAGATTTGAAGTAACTGTGGGAGGACGCTCCCGGGCATTTTATTGCCGCAAAACGCTAATGAGCCGGCCTGAGCGCCGAAAACAGACTTGGATTGGATAGCCACTGAAGAGGAGACAACTTATGGTGCGATCTGTTCTGGCGAAAGCGTTTTTGATGGTTTTTCTGGTGACGGGGGCCGCACATGCCGTACCCGCGCTCCAATTGTACATTCCCGATTCCACCTACGACTATAACACGGAAACGTGGGTGAGCACGGATATATCGAACCCGCTACAAGTACTGGGGGCGAGCCGGCCCAACCAATCGGTGATCGACGACCTATATCTCCATGTCGCCATCCCGCAGGATTGGTGGTCTGCCGGCGCCACAGCCACTCTCCATGGGCCGGGCTACGAAACGGGCATCACCATCTCGGACTGGGATTTCGGCACTCCCGACGGCATCGCCCCGCACGGCATATACGACACCTACTACAAGAGCTTGCGGCTCCCGACGATGTACGTTGCGGACGGAACCGATGTCGTCATCGATCACGTGCCCGGGGGGGATGGCGGTTCCACCACCGGAGTCATCTATGAGTACATGGTCGATTACAGCGGGGCTTCCGGCCTCCATTTCGACGTAAGTGGTCTTTCCTACAATCCGAATTCCGGGAAATGGCAGCCGAGATTCGCTCCGTACTCTCATGACGCGGAGTTCACGAGCATCGAATGCCTGGGCTTAGCCAGCATAACAGGTTTGACCTGGCACGACCTGAACAGAGACGGTGTATTCGACCCCGATGAGCACATTCTTGAGGGCTGGACGGTTCGGCTCGAAACTATCGGAGGCGAACTGCTCGGAGAGGTGGAAACCGACGAAAACGGCATTTACCTCTTCGACGACCTCGAACTGGGGACTTACGTCGTCACTGCCGTACTTCAGCCCGGCTGGGAGCGGTCGTATCCGGCCACCGAGGACAGGCACATTTTGGACGTGATTGACTATTGCCTGTATAGCAGTTATGACTTCGGATATTATCGCCCTGAGCAGCCCGGAATCCCGATCCCCGAACCG